>JAPULJ010000398.1 GCA_027295145.1 Alphaproteobacteria bacterium
CCTCGAAGATCGTCGTGACGACCGCATCCACCGATTGCTGAATAAATTCGGTGGGGTTGTAGACAATTTCAAATTTCATGCCGGACGGAAAGGCGCGCGCGAGTTCCGCCATCTTATTCTTGATAAGATCCGCCGTTTCGAGTGCGTTCGACCCGGGCCGCTGGAACAACAGCAACGGTAACGCTTTGCGACGATCGAGGTAACTGATCGTCGAGTAGTCCTGTGCGCCGAGTTCAACGCGTGCGATGTCGCGCACGCGCGTGACCCGGCCGCTGGCATCGGCACGGACGACGATATTTGCGAACTGTCGCACGGCCTGGAGGCGGCCCAGCGCTTCGATATTCACCTGGAAGGCACCAGGTTTCGGCACCGGCGGTTGGTTGAGCACGCCGGATGCGACCTGGACATTCTGGGCCCGAAGCGCCTTTACCACTTCGCCGGCCGTAAGTCCGCGCGCAGCGATGCGATCGGGATCGAGCCAGATCCGCATGGCATAGTCACGCGCGCCGATCACCCGAACGTCGCCCACCCCGTCGAGGCGCGATAGCACGTCGCGAATCTGTAATGTCGCATAATTTGAGAGGTAGAGTAGATCCCGGCTGTTGTCGGGGGAGCTAATGTGGATCACCATCAGCATATCGGGCGAGCTCTTGCGCACCGTCACGCCGATGCGTCTGACTTCCTCGGGCAGGCGGGATTCGGCGATAGCCACCCGATTCTGTACGAGAACTTGCGCAGTATCCAGATCCGTGCCCAGCGCAAACGTGATCTGTAGCACAAGCTGGCCATCGCCCGTGGCCTGGCTCAACATGTAGAGCATGTTGTCAACGCCGTTGATTTCTTGCTCAAGCGGCGTCGCGACCGTCTCGCTGATGACGTCCGCCGACGCTCCTGGATAAACCGCCCGCACCTCGATCGTAGGCGGTGCGATTTCGGGGTACTGCGCGACGGGCAAGACCAGATAGGCGACAATGCCGATGATTGAAATCAGCACCGATAACACGGTCGCGAAAATCGGCCGTTCGATAAAAAAATGCGAGAAGCGCATGCGTTTCTAACCCGGCCGCTTCTCGCCAGCGCTTCGGATTTTGCCCTTCTGCGGTGTGACTTTCGTGCCCGGACGCGCGCGCATCAGGCCATTGATGATAATGCGGTCGTCGGGCGATAGACCGGACCGCACGATGCGCAAACCGTCATACATTGGGCCGGGCTTAATCCGCCTCGGTACGACGGTGCCGTTCTTGGTCACTGTCATGACGATTTTATTTGACTGATCGGTGAGGATGGCGCGATCAGGAATGAGCAACGCCTTGTAAGGCTCAGAGCCGGGAATGCGGATGCGGCCAAATTGCCCGGGCGTAAGAAAGCCGTCCTTGTTTGGAAAGACTGCTCGAACGCGGATCGTGCCGGCAGTTCTATCGATCCGGTTGTCGACAAAGTTGAGCGTACCTTCGCGCGGCCAGTCAGGCTCGTCAGTCAGGCGCCCGAATACTTTGATCGCGTCGCGCTGGGACTTGAGCTTGCCCGACTGGACCGCGCGCTGATAGGCAAGGAAGTCGGATTCGCTCATATCGAACACGAAATAGATGGGGTTAATCGAAACGATCGTCGTCAGCAGCGTGTTCCCGCTTCCCGCATCACCAGTGACGAGATTGCCTCTGCTAATCTCGCGCCGGCCAATGCGCCCGGCGATTGGTGCGACGATGCGGCAAAACTCGAGATTAAGCTCGGCGATGCGAATTGCCGCGCGCGCGATAGCGACCGACGCCGCCGCGACACGCTGTTCTTGAAGACGTTCATCGTATGCGCTGGCCGCCACGAAATCGCGTTGTCGTAGCTTCGCGGCGCGAGCGAGTTGGCGGTTCGCAAGTTCAAGTCGGGCGATCGATTGTGCCAATTGAGCTTTTGTCGAGGCAAGAGCGGCTTCAAACAGACGCGGGTCGATAACAAAGAGCAGATCGCCTTTCTTGACGATCTGCCCTTCCTTTAGATTGATCTTCTGAAGGTAGCCACTAACCCGAGAGCGCACTTCGACGAACTCCACCGGCGCGAACTGGCCGGTGAATTCGTCATACTCGACAATCTCGCGCTGGAGGGGCCGAGCAACGGTAACGGGTAGCACCTTGTTTTGCGCGTAAGCCTTGCCATTCGGCAAAGGAGATAGGGCCAATGGGATGACAACCAGTATCCAAGCGAATGAATTGCTCACGCCGCCCCCTTTGATCACGAAATTCCCAAACCAATTTCCGACACTATGAAGAACTCTGTGAAATCTACTATGTGTATCTAGGCAATACCATCATCACAACAGACGAGCCACGTGTCACCTGGCGGGTGAATTAGAAACTCCCGATGCGGGTTTACTCGCATATTCGGCCCGGCAAATGTGGAATCGTTCCGCGACGCGACCGATGGGTCAGCGCTAGAAAATGGACTGTCGGCAATGGCCTTGGACAGGGGGATCGGCCCGTGATCGGGCCTGCGCAACCTCCTTTTGATGTGGAGTGTGTCGGTGGTGCTGTTTGGCCCCGCAATCTGGCGGGTAGTCTCCGCGGGCGCGTTGATGAGCATGAGCAGCGCAGACGCCCGGGTGGAGCGAACTATGAAGATCGGCACACGCTGATCGAGCCGCACGGCGGGGACGCGCACCTGCTTATCGCTCTATCGCTACCGGGTCGCCTTCGCTCTTAATGACGGGCGGCCGTTCGTCGTCCTGTTCGGAGCACTGGGCCTGCTCGGCCTGTTCGGCTCGGGGCGCGCAACAACCCGTTACCTGCGCAGCCGGCGAGGGGCGCGTGGTAGCGCTCCTAGATGATGGAGGCGTGGCAGGTGAGCCCATCAAGCCAATTGTGGTACGGCACGTCGATCGCGAACGACTTCTACCCCGGCGACACCGGCTGGCGCAGCGTGAAGGAGCCGCTCTTGCCGGTGTTGAGCTGCCACCGGAACCGATGCCCAGCGGAAATTGTCGACAGACCCGTATTGACGATCCGGATGATCGGATAGGGTGATGAGCCGCCCCCGGCAGGGCCCTTCTCGACTAAGCAGGCATATCTGATCGGCGCGGTTATGCGACGCGTCGGGCCATAGCGGAAGCGGCGGCGCTTGTGCAAGTTTCGGCGTCCGGCGGGGGCTAATTCTGCCTTGACCCGCGCGGCATCGAGCGCAGCAGTCTGGACCCCAGTCTCGCCGGCATAATAGGTGTTGCTGGCTATGACGCCGGCCACCGGGGCGACGGCAATGGTGAAGGACGCAAGAGCCAACATCGCGGCCAAATTGAGGACTCGCTTGATCATCGTTCGATCTCCTTTGCTCCCTTGGGGCCCTGATCGGGCCGCACGGTCACTGAAACGCATGGTGGACCAGAACAGCAGCTGCGCGCGATGACGACCGTCACAGGAGTCACAGCACCGTACCTGCCTTTGAGGGAGTAGCGGTCGTGATAGCCCTCGTTCTTAATGTGGCCGATGGCCGCCTCGATGGCGGAGCAGCGGACGAGCTCCTTCTTGATAGCGCCGCGCCCACGGCGTCTGAGGCCGGAGAAAAATCCCCTAGCGGATTGGGCCCGGAGAAGATCCCCTCCAAGATCTCGTCGCCATTGACCTTCCGCCTTATGTCACGGATCAGCTGGCCGAAGCGCGTGCATGGAAACCTGAGCTTCCAATCGCAGCGCTTGAACTATTTAGCGTGTGCGTAGCGCCCGGCCATTAGCGCCATCCGCTTGGCGATCCATACGACGGACCGGCGCAGCGGCACATCGTGCCGCCTGGCTAGCTTCTACAGTCGTTCGGCATCAGCTTGGTGTCAGCCCTTCGGCGGGCTCACGATAAGGGTTGGGTCCCCTTCTTCGGCTGCACCGTAGTGTCACGCCACCGCCTATAAGGAGATGATCAGCGCCAGGTCTTCGCTCTTCAATGCGCCAAGGCAGGTGACCGCACCTCAGGCGTAATACTGTATTTCGAAAAACAAACACCCACCCTTGGAGGTGAACGGGCCGTGGTATGTTCCGGGTGGGCGGCACGCATAGCTCGGCGGCGAAAATGGTACCCCACCCTCGCCCTTTTCGTTGTTGCCGACAATGAGTTCGCCGCTAATCAAGTAGACCTCTTCCCAGTAATCGTGGACGAACTGGTCGGGAGCGATGGCGCCGGGCTGGAAGCGGATGAGCCGGGTCCGCGCGCCGACCTTGTTGCGCTCGTCGAGCTCGCCGGACAGAAGCTTTTGCTCGATGCCCGGCGGCGCGCCAGGGGCCGCTTCCCATCCTTCCTCGATATCGAGGCCGTGGAAATCAATTGCTGGTTTGTCGAGCATCATCGATCGCATTTCCTTATTGATCGCAAGTCTCCGGGCCGCCGATTACGATGCCGTTGAGGGTCGCCGAGAACGAAGCCATGGTTTTGCTCTCCGGCAATTTTCGGGTCTGCTTCCACAACGCCTCGATCGTCCGAGCGGCGAGCCTGCCGACACTCATCGAAGTGTGAAACTTGGCTTCGATCTCGGCTTCAGCCATGGGATTCTCAGGGTCGCCCTTGGCGGTTTTAACGCGGCATTCCTCGAGAGAGCCGTCGGTGTATACGATCGACACGAGGGCGCCGTAGCATCGCGGGAAGGCCGCCGTCATCTCCGTATTGATATGAACCAAGACCCGGCGGCGAAGCGCAGTGAGGGTCTCGTCAGCGATGGCCGATGGCGCAAAATCGGCAAGCACTGCGCGCCCTTTCGCGAGCGCCACGGCTACGCAATGCTGCAGGCTGAACCGCGCCTCATGGGGGGTCGTCGGCTCTTGGGTGTCGCAGAATCTGACCGCATCGCGATAGGTTGCGATTTCGATCCGTTCGATCGGCTTGCCCCCACCGCGCCGGTGCAGCGCCAGGCCCGCCTCGATCACCGGATGGGCATGGCGACAGGCAGGCCAGGGTTTGAAGCTGGTGTCAAAAAGACGCCACGGACCATCTGGATCGTGCACCACATCTTGCGGATCTGAGCCGGGACAGGTTGCCGCAAAAAAGCCGAGCGCACCTTCCAGGATCGCTTTAGCACCGGGGAAGCCGATCGCCGCCAGATCGGCCGCGATCACCCCCGATTGAGCGGCCCGGGCGGTCGCCAATTGTTTACTATATGTGGGTTCCAGACGGCATTGCCAAAGTCCGGCGGACTGCATGCCGGCCTGGCCCAGCGCGTCGACGATTTGCGGCCGACCCAGCCCGAGGACCGAGGCCGCCGCCGCCGCCGCACCGAAAACGCCGCAGGTAGCGGTGTTGTACCAATGCGTATAGTGGCCGGTTCCGGCCGCTTCTCCGACTCGGATCGCCGCCTCGTAGCCGCGCACGATGGCGTCGAGCAGGACCGGGCCAGTGGCCCCCACTCGTTCGGCTACCGCCAGCGCGGCTGGAATCACTACATCACCGGGGTGAACGATCGAAGTGCGGTGCAAATCGTCCATCTCGAAGATATTGCCAAGTCCACCATTGACAAAGGCGGCGGCCTCGGCCGATTTGCGCCCGACGCCCAAGCTGAAGCACGGTCCATCCGGTGCGGCACGCCCATAGGCGAGCAGTGCGCTGCCAGTTTGCGATGTAGCGCCGAGTACCGCGCAGCCAAGCCAGTCGACGATATGTAGACAAACCCGCACGCGCGCCTCTTCATCGATAGCGCGTGCCAGGATTTCCACCAGACGTTCGGTCAGGCTCTCAGTCATGTCCCAGATTGTGCCAGATTTACGTAACGGCGCCAGCCCAAGATCGATACCAATCTGCTATAACTGATAGTATCGCTATAGAATTGGTGAAAACCTCGCGACTTTCTATTATGCTATTTCGGGAAGTCCATAGGGGTGAAAGCTTCGGGCATTTGGACTAATCCGTCTCAGAAGACAAGGGGATATGTGCGGATTCCGTTCGTATCCCCCGACCCAGGGAGGACGACTATGAACCAGCTTGAATTCAATCGCCGTGTCATGCTGCAGACGATGGGCGCTGCCGCCGCGGCCGCCGGTTTTGGGTTAGCCCCATGGAATTCGGCGCAAGCCGCCGGTCCGCTTAAGATTTGGACCATCGGCATCGCCAAAGTCGGGGCCAAGGACTGGTCGGCAATGGAGAAACAGTCGGGGCTCAAACTCGCCTACATCGCCAAGAGCGCCCGCGCCGACGAGGCCATACAGAAGATGGTGGTCGGCGACGGCAATAAGCTCTACGACGCGATGACTGACAATGGCGGCGGCATGGAAGACGCGCTCGCCTCGCAGAAGGCAGTGGTGCCCATCGATGTATCGCAGATACCCAACTGGAAGAACGTCCTGCCGCGCTATCTCGAAGGTGGATCCGCGGCCGACACCATACGTTACAAAGGCAAGATCTATTCCATACCCTATATCTCCAACGCCGATTCGCTGGCCTTCAACTACACAGAGATCGGCCAGGAGCTGAACAGCTGGGAGGCGTTGTTCGATTCACAGTTCAAGGGCCGCGCGGCGATGCAGAACGACTTCGGTCCGACGCTCACCAACACCGCAATCTACCTCAAGCAGAGCGGCAAGCAGGACATCAAAAACGCGTCCGATATGACACCGGCCGAGGTCAAAGGTGTCTGCCAATTCCTGATCAATCTTAAGAAGAAGGGCCATTTCCGGACCTTCTGGAACGGGTTCGGCAACGGAGTCAGCCTCCTTGCCAGCGAGGAGGTCCTGGTATCGTCGTGCTGGGAGCCGATCCAGATCATTGCCGGAAGGAAGTCCAAAAAAGACATCCGCTATGGCACCATGAAAGAAGGTCACCAGGCCTGGAACAACATGTGGATGCTGACCCGCGGCGGTAAAAGCCGGGGTCAGGAAGCATCCTTCTATAAGCTGATGAACCTTTATCTCGATCCTTGGTTCGGTGCGCGGACCCTTGCCGGGTTGGGCTTCACGCCGCAGATGAAGGGTGTGATGAAATATGTAAGGGCCAATCCCAAGGACTTCGACGCGGCCAAGGTCAAGACCATCGAGGAACGGCTGAAGCGGAAGGCCGAGCGCGCCGCGGTCAAGGGAAATTCGTGGCAGAACGTATTTCCCAAGAACCTCCGGGCCTATCAGGATTGGTGGGCGCGGCTGCAGGCCGCTTGAGGTTTCCAACAACAGATGTCGTCAGGCAACAAAGCAAAAACCGTTATTGAGCTATACCCTGTAGACCAAACTGAGGGGGGCCGGTGGCAGCCGGCCTCCCCTACTTTTGTCGGGAGGATATTGGGCGAGAACGGGCTAGGCCGATGGGCGTTCTATCTGCCCGTGGTCTTTTTGATGGTGTTTTTTCTGCTTCCCTTAGCGCTGACATATGTGTGGAGCGTGTTTGAACGCACCCAGTTTTGGATGGAGCCTGGGTTCACCTTATTTTCCTATATCAACTTCTTCACATCGGCCCGACTTGAAAACTTCCTGAGGTCGATGGAGCATTCGGCGATTTCCGTTGCGATCGCTTTCGTTTTCGGCTTTCCGATCGCCGTTTTCGTCCGCCGCCGCGTCCCCCAGGTGGCTCAGCACAGGGTTATCCTCTTATTCATTTTGCCCTTCTTGGTCTCGGAGCTTATCCGGGTCTTTGCCCTGCGGCCTGTCCTCGGACGAAATGGCCTGATCAATTCGGTGTTGATCGATCTCGGCATCATTTCCCAACCGATCACCTCGATTCTGTTCTCCCCGACCGGTGTAATCATCGGCGAGGTGCTGTCGTTCCTGCCGTTCATGGTGTTTGCTGGATTCCTGGCGATGGAGGCATTGCCGAAATACGTTTTCGAGATTTGCGACGATCTGGGTGCCGGCCGGGTCCGCACCTTTATCGACGTCATCTTACCGTTGGCCGCACCTGGCATCTTCGCGGGCAGCATTTTCATCTTCGTCAACGGCCTCGGCGTAGCTCTTCTGCCCGACATCCTGGGCGGTCCCGGCGCGGTCAATGCCGGGTTAATCGCAACCCAGGCCATTGCCGCGCTCGATTACCCGCTCGCCATGGCGGTCAGCGCAATCATGATGACGACGCTGCTGGCGTTGCTCTACCTCGGTCATCTCCTTTTCGATCTGACCAAGATTCTCACGCCGATAAAATAACCGCATGACCGACGAATACGGCAACATCTGGACCTACCGGCTCAAATGGGCCTACACGCTATTGGTCGTCGTCACGCTAATGACGCCGGTCTTTTACGTCATGTTTGTCTCGTTCAACAAGAACGGCTTCGGTGCGGCGGAGTATGTCTTTACCGTCGAATGGTACGGCGAGATTTTCAAGGACAGACTGCTCGTTGGGGCCATTGGGGACACTGGCATCTTGACGATTATCACGACTATCATCGTGGTGCCGTTCGGCTTGTTGGCAGCCAAGTTCTACAAGCGCGCGCGATACAAGGTCCTGACGGTGTCGCTGCTTCTATCACCGCTTTTCGTCCCCTCCGATATTTTGGGATCGGCGCTCCTGGTGTTCTTCAAAAACCTCAGCAAGTCGCTTGAAGCGCTGAGCGATTGGCTGGGCAACGAGTGGTTCTATGGCTGGTTCGATCTCGGCTACATGACCGCCATCATCGGCCTCGTCATCTACATCTTGCCTTATGTCTTCGTCGTCATCCTGATCACCATGGGACGCTACCGGGACCAGCAAACCGATGCTGCACGGGCCTGCGGCGCCGGCGCGTGGCAGGCATTCTGGCACGTCGAATTTCCGCAGATACGCGCCGGCATATTCAGCTCCTGCGCCTTCGCCGTCATCCTAAGCTTCAATGAATACACCCGCACCAGCCTGCTGAAGGGCGGCTACGATACTTTCACCACCGTGCTGATCTCCCAATTCCTCAATGAAGGCATGTCGGAGCAGTCTTTCGCCATGAGCAGCGCAGTCAGTTTCATCGCCATCGCGGTAATCGGGGGGATCATTGTCTTGACCCTCTTCCGCTCCGAAAAGCTGGAACGGATTGCCCGCGCCAAGGCGCAGCCGGTGATGTCAACTTGAGCGCACCAGTAACGGACCGGTCCCTATGAGCAACTCCAAGATTCCCGCCGTCGAAGTCCAGGGGCTGACGAAAAGCTTTGGCTCGGTGCTCGCCCTGGACGGCGTCGACGTCTCGATCGGCGAGGGCGAATATTTCGTGCTGCTGGGCCCATCGGGGGGCGGCAAGACGACGCTTCTGCGCGTAATCGGCGGTTTCATCAGGCCGAACGCCGGCAAGGTCCTGCTCCACGGCCACGACGTGTCGGCGCTGCCGCCCGACAAACGCCCCACCACGATGGTGTTTCAGAGCTACGCATTGTTCCCCCACATGAGCGTCGCGCGGAATGTCGGATATGGGCTGCGGATTAAGAGGCTGGCGTCGAAGGATATCGCCGAGCGCGTTGACGCCATGCTCGAGCTCGTTGGACTGGCCGGTTACGGTGCCCGAATGCCCCACGAGCTCTCCGGCGGACAACAGCAGCGGGTCCAGCTTGCGCGCTCCCTGGTCCTCGACCGCGACATCCTCCTGCTGGACGAGCCCTTGGCCGCGCTTGACGCCAATCTCCGCAAGGACATGTGCCTCGAACTCAAGCGTCTCCAGGAGACGGTCGGCATCACCTTTGTCCATGTCACCCATAATCAGGAAGAGGCGATGACGGTTGCCGACCGGATCGCTATTATCGCCGATGGCAAACTGATCGAAGCCGGCACCGCGCGCGATGTCTACGAGCGCCCGGTCAAGCGTTTCACCGCAGACTTCGTGGGCGAGAATAACGTCCTCGGCGGAACCCTGGTCGCAGTCGACAAGTCCAAGGTGACGATCGATCTCGGGTTTGGGCGGATTGACGTGCCCGTCGGCGACACAGTGGCCACCGAAGGCGTGCCGGCCTCGTTCTCGATACGCTCCGAGCTGATGGAACTTTTGCCTGCTGACGGCAAGCTAACGAACTCGACCCAAACGCTCAACGGCACTTATCGCGAGGCGGTCTATCTTGGTATTTTCATTTCGCATGTGGTGACCTTACCCGATGGAACAGCGGTCATCGTCCGCAAGATCTCCGGCGGCACCGAAAATCGAAGGTTCGAGCGCGGCGAGGCGGTGAAGATAGGCTGGGAAATGACGGCGGCGCGCCTGCACATGTCCTAGCGTTCGCGGCGCAGGAGCGGAAAAACGCTCAATAATGCAAGTCCACCGACGATCGAGAATGCAACGCCGTAATCCACTCCAACGCCGAGTAATACCCCGAACAGCGCAGGCCCGAGTGTCATGCCGCCGAATGTGAAAAATAGTGCGCCCCCGGTTGCTGCACCGGTTTTTGCAACCGAAGTCACCCTGACGATTTCGGCCAGGAACAGCCCATTCCAAGCAACGGCGCTGGCGCCGAAAAGCGCAGCAACGCCTGCGATCGCGCCAAGCGGCCAGGCCGCCGAGAGCGCAAGCGTCGCCACGCAGGCGCCGGCCATCGCAACGGCCAGTCCGACCAGCAGCCACCGGGCCGCGATTGCCCGCCCGGCCACTGCCCCCCAGATCACCCTGAAGACAATCCCAGCGATCTGGCCGACGGTAAAGGCAAGGCCCGCCGCGGCCAGCGCGACGCCGTGGCGCTCGACCAGGAAAGTCACGAAATAGGCGCCGAAGCAGAGCTGCACCGCAGCGAAAGCCAGCGACATGACACACAGCCGCTGCAGCAGGCGCTGCGCCAGAACGCCGCGCACCGCCGGCACAATTTCCAACCGCAGAGGCGCGTGACGGTCGCGGTATGCATCGCAGCGAATACGGAAGGGTTGGGCCGCAAGCGCCGTCACCGTACCAATCCCTGCTATCAGTATCACCGCTGCCTGCCAGCTTTCGACACCGATGATATAGGGCACGATCAGGCCGGCCAGGGCACCGCCGACCGGCACGCTTGTCTGTTTGAGCGAAAACACCAGCGGCCGGCGCTCGGCACTGGTGACAGGGGCGAGCAAATGAGAGCTTGCCGGCGTCACGGGGCCGTACCCCGCGCCGATTAATAGTGCGCCGAAGAGCGCCAGCGGGACCGAGGCGGCAAGGGTGAGGAGCAGACCGCAGACGCAAAGTATCAGACAGAGTTGGGTTGTACGGATGGCCCCGAAACGCGCAATTAGGCCGCCCCCTGCCGCCGCCGAAAACATAGCGGTGAAATAGACCATTGTCATGAAGTAGCCAACGCGTACCGCTGCCAAGCCGAATGACGGAGCAGCGGCCACCGCCATGACGGGCGTGGTGAAGGCAATCAGCGCGATCACCGCCTGGGAAGTTAGGCCAATGCCCAGCAGAATTGACAGATTGTACAAGGACCTAGGGGCGTCTAGGCCACCGACTTCTGGCTCGCGCCCGCGGCCGTTCGCCAGTCCAGAAGATCGTAAAGGTCGCAGGCGTTGGCCTGCTTTTCGAGCGACCAAACGGCTTCGAATACTTTGCGCGTCGCACTCTCGTCGATCAGGCCGGCAGCGCAGTCGCGGAACTTGCCCTCGACCTCGGCGTCGGAGAGCGGGTTGTGCGGACCGCCGCGATAGTTCTCATCGGCCCAGCGCTCGATGGTGCGGCCACCCTTGGTGACGACTTCAATGCGCGAGCGGATGCGCTCGTGCCCCATCGCGTCGATCTCGGGATCAAACTCGGTGAAAACCCGCTTCTGCATGTCCTGCACCGCCCTTGATCGAACGAAGGCGTCGGTGAATTCCGCTTTGCCGGCCTTGCCCGCGACGATCATCGCCGAAAGCAGGAATGCCATGCAGAACTTGCCCTCCAGATGGGTGCTGGCGATCCTGAACCGAATCGGCAGGAGGATATTGTCGGCGGCAAACAGTGTAACCTTCTCGATGTCGCCTGGTTGCAGGGCATTCTCGCGCATAAGATAACCCATTGCGTCCATCGAGGGATGGGTCAGAACTCCCGATGGATAGGGCTTGATCGACACCCCCGGCGTACTGATCGAGAAAGGATTGCCGAAGCGGCCGATCACCAGCTCAGGCTCACCGCCGCGCCCGGCAACCTCCAGATAGCCCCACTTGCCATCGAGCGCTTCTTCGTTGAAAGTGAAGCCGTCGGCGACAAGGAGTGCCGCGGTGACTCCGTTCTCCGAGGATCGCGCGACATGCATCGGCTTGCCCATGGTGCCGAAGTTGGCACGGATGCCCGCCGCCATCGAGGCCGCCCCCCCGATCGCGCGGGCGATGCCGGCCTCATCAAGGCCGAGCAGCTTGGCGGCCGCCACTGCCGAGCCGAACGTGCCAATCGTACCGCTGGTGTGAAAGCCAAGATTGTAGTGATCCGGGTTGATCGCCTCGGCAATTTTGCACTCGACCTCGAAGCCGGCAATGAACGCGGTGAGCATCGTCTCGCCGTCGATGCCGCCGAGCATGTCGCCAACAGTGAGGCAGGCCGACAGCGGCGGGATGGTCGGATGCGTGAGGAGACCGTATGGCCGGCCCGGCCCCTCGGCGAGTTGGGTGTCGTCCCAGTCCATGATGTGGCCAGCGAGGCCGTTCCAGAACGCCG
>JAPULJ010000399.1 GCA_027295145.1 Alphaproteobacteria bacterium
TGTAGATTGTTGCCGTAGTAGAGCGCCGTCATCTTGCGCAAGCCCCCTCACGTCATGGCCAGTGACCATCATCGCCGTCCACGCCCCGCGCTAGGTCATGGTGGTGTTGCGAGTGGCGATCTCCGCTTCAGGCCCGGCACCGGGCCTACCGTGAATTGGTTCAGTATGTCGGCTGTTGACCCAGGCTGTATAAAGACCCGGGCTGGAATTGGGTCGGCGCAACAATAGATTCGCTATATGCGGCCGCGTGAATTATTATTGCTTGCGACGGCAGTTAGACGACTCAATATGGCGCGCACGGGCCTCGAAAATAGTTTTCACACAGGCTGGAGCCTAAACGGACCTTCGTTTGCCCGGGCGTAGAATAGGCTGCCATTTACCTTCGAAGGACGCTTGCAGGTATGTGTCGTTTAATGCGCAAAACTTTCGGCGCGGAAATCCTTGGGCGGCAGACCCGAGTGTTCTTTAAAGGCACGTGAAAAGTGGCTGCGGCTGGAATATCCGACGGTCCTGGCTATCTCGTCAATTGACATGTTCTCGACCGCCAGCAATTGCGCGGCGCGCTGCATGCGGACGTGGTTGACGAAACTCATGGGCGATCGACCAAAGGATTCAGCGAAGTGCTCGGCGAAAGCGGATCGGCTCATTGCCGCGGTGTCCGCCATCGACTCGACTGTGTATTCAGCGCCGGGGGCATCGAGGATCGTGTCAATAACCCTGCCCAGGCGCTCGTCCTGAAGCGCCATGAGCCATGGCAAAGCGCCCTCACCTTGGCTTGGGAGGCGCCGGAAAAAATGGACGAGACACTGCGTCATAAGGGCGGCCGTCATTGCATCGCTGCCGGCAATTGCCTGGGATTGCTCCGCCAGAATGCCCTGAAACGCAGGAAGCGCCTGCGGAACACTCGATAGGTCGACGGCGAGTACGTCATGTAGGTGATCGAAAAGATCCAGCGATGGGCCTTAGCGAACGCTTACAATGCCACAACCGACGACCAGGTCGGCTTGTTCGCTCGAACCGGCAACAATTTGACAGACCTGCCCGCCTGAAGGTGAGGTGTCGATCCTCAGTTCGTCACGGAAGTCGCCACTGCACTCCAGTATATGCTTGGCGCCCGTCGGTACGACCGAGAGATGCAACGGTGCAATCGGATGCGCGTCGCTGCGCGGTCCGTAAATCACGCCATCCCCCTCCAATACGAAATGGAACAACACCCCCGGTGGTCCCGGCAAATGAAGCCGCCAGCCTTCACTCAGTGTGCAGATCGCAAATGGCTCAACGTGGACCGATAGATTTGACAGCAATTTATTGAGCAGCATCGGAAGAGCTTAATCCGCGTAGGGACGAGCAGCAAGCCGCTGTGGATGATGACGCACGCCTTCCGGTCCAATCAGCACAGCCAAAATAGTAATTGTAATTGTCATCGGCTGCTTGGTGGCCGATGGACAAATTGGACAAAACCCTGAGCCAGGAGACTGATATGTACGACAAGGTTTTGCTTGATCCCATGGACCTCGCTACGCGACTCAAGGATGGCGATGTCGTCCTGATCGATACACGTGATCCTGAGAGCTTTGAAGCCGGCCACATACCCGGCGCCGTGAATGCTCACGACATCTTCACCTATCTTGCGACCTCAACGCCCGAAGGCCAGAAGGAACTGCAAACGAAGTTCGCCGGGATTTTTGGTAACGCGGGGCTTTCGGGCAAAGAGTTGGCGGTAGTCTATGAGCAGTCGATGGACACCGGTTTCGGTCAGTCCTGCCGTGGCTATTACCTATTGATATTCCTCGGTTATCCGCGGGCGGCGGTGCTGCACGGCGGGTTCAAGGCCTGGGCCGACGCCAGTCTGCCGACGACCACCGAAGCCTCGATATCGGCACCCAAGCCGTTCCCCGTCGATTCGCAGGCGGCAGGCCTTATCGTCGATGCCAAAACGATGCTCGAAGCGGTAAATGATCCGAGCATCATCAAACTCGACGTTCGAGACGTTGACGAATGGATCGGCGCCAGCTCGTCGCCATATGGCGCCGATTATTGCCCGCGAAAGGGCAGAATACCGGGGGCGCGTTGGCTCGAGTGGTACCGTATGATGAAACCGGGCAAGGATGGTCCTGTCTTTAAAAGCAAAGACGAGATTGTGGCTGAATGCCAAACGGTTGGCATAACGCCGGATACGCCCGTGATTCTGTACTGCTTCAAGGGCGCGCGGACCTCCAACACCTTCATCGCCTTGAAAGAAGCGGGCGTAAAGGATGTCCGCACTTATTTCGGGTCATGGAACGAATGGTCGCGTGACCCGTCCCTACCGATCGAGGAGGGATTCCCCATTTGGTTGGGGTTCGAAGGTTCCGCAGCCCCGACAGCGAGTTAGCCAAGGGGAGGAGGCGGTGTGTCGGCGTGGCGAGCCTATCGCACTAAAAGGAATCGAGTCCGGCCAGACGGTTTTCCGATTCGCCAATGTTAGAGCGCGGATGACTCCGAGAGACCTTGGTATTTGGACCAGGATATGAAAGCAGCGCATGTCTGCTCTTGGCTACCGGCGGAACTGCCCAAATGCGCGGATTCGCGACCGGTGTTGGCTCTAAATCCGACATCGTCGCCCCGCCGCTGATCCAACTCTCGCTTATGAGGTCACGGCTTAGATCTTCAGGCCCAGGCGCCGGCCCTCGAAGATGGCGTTGTTGGCCCGGCGCGGGGCGACGCAGTCGCCGACGGCGTGGAGCTCCAGGCCGCTCTCGGCCAGCGCGTCCAGCAGGCCGGTCTCGGAAACGTTGATGGTGGCGAGCACCAGGGCGTCGCAGTCGATGCGCCGGGTGCTGTTATCGAGCAGATTCA
>JAPULJ010000004.1 GCA_027295145.1 Alphaproteobacteria bacterium
CCGCGTGACCGTGCTTGATGGATTTGATCAGGGCTTCCCGATCGATGGCGTGCTTCAACGCGAGGCGCACGTCGTTGTTGTCGAAGGGGGGTTTGTCCGTACGCATCGGGAAGGTCACATGAGATGAGCCAGATACTTCCACGACCTGGATACCCGGAGTCTGCTTCAACAGGTCGACTGTCTTCAAATCTACGCCTTGAACGACATCGACCTGACCGGCCCTCAATGCGTTTGAGCTAGCCATTTGGTCGGAAATGACGAACATCTCTACCTCGTCGAAATGGCCCCTGCCTTCCTTCCAATAGTTGGGGTTTCGCGTCGCGAACACCCGTACGCCGTTCCACTCGCGCAGGACGTACGCACCGGTGCCGATGGCTTTCTGCCACGCCTTGCCCTTGGTGCCGGCCGGCGCAATCACGAGGCGAAGATCGCTCAGCAGGAACGCAAAGTCCGCGTTACCTTCCTTTAGCTTGAATATCACGGTGTGTTTGCCATCGGCGCTTATTTTTTTTATCTGATCGACGATAACGCGGGCGCCGCCGGATCCCTTGCTGTGATACTTGATCGAGGCCACCACATCTTTGGAATCCAGCGCCTTACCATTGTGAAACTCGATACCCTTTCGCAGCTTGAATACCCACTTCTTGGCATCCGGTGATACCTCCCAGGTCTCCGCGAGCTCAGGCGTCGCCTGTCCGTCGGCGTCGATCTCGACGAGATTGTTATGGCTCATCTGGTTGACGAGGTTTCCTCCTTCAGCGCCCCCAATCCGAGGGTCTAAGGACTCGAAGGATGTTCTGACGGCGATTCGGACTCTGCCCCCCTTTTTTGGGGTCGCCGCGAGGGTGCTTTCACTCAACAACGAAACCGGCAGAGCGCTGGCCGCGCCCAAGGCAGAGGTCCGGATAAGGAATTCGCGGCGGGTGGGCCCGGACGGGCATGATGAAGGTTTGGTATCACATGGATTCGGCATGGGTCGGTCCTCCTCGTTCTTCGCAACGCGACTGGCGCTATCACGCTCACCCCAACCCTCTCCCTCGGGGGCCCGAGAGGGACAGGAAGTTTGTCGACGGACACCAGCCGAGACTGGCAATCAGCCGCTTATGCTAGCATAACAAGCCTAGCTTGATCCTTATCAAGTTGAGTGGAGGTGCGCCATGTGGCTGAGGTTGCTCTTTTTGGTTCTGCTACTCCCGGGCTCGGCGTGGGTACATGCTGCTCAAAATGACCAAGACGCCGCGAAATCTGCGTCGAATCGCGTGCAGGCCGAGCAAAATCCGGTGCAGACTCCCTCGACCGCCATCGAGCTGAGAGGTGAGGCCGTTTCCGTGCGCGAGGTCGCAACCTACGTCCCACCCCCCCGGACCATCAATGACATTGTCACCAAGTTTGGCGGCGATAGAAAGATCCCACCGAACTGCAACGCCGTCAGGGCCCGGCAGGAAGCGCTTCAAGGCAAACTTCATCAGGCGGCTGAGCAGGGTCGCGATCCTGGAATCCTGGTCGCCTCGTTCGAGCGGGCGGCACAACAGGAATTCGTTCGAGGAGACCTCAGCTCGAGCCAGAGCAAGATAAAGATGCTTCAGAAGGAAGTGCCGCGCTACGACCGAGCCTGGGTAGTGGCGCAAGCCCTGTTAGCTAAATACGAGGCCCTCGGAGGCGATTTCAAGGCGGCCGATACTGCCATGCAGAAGGGACGCAGAAACCGATGCAAGGACAGGTGGGGATCGGGGGTCGATTGCTCGACAGGTGATGAAGGCGTGTGGGTAAACATTCACCAGGCTGTCGCGGAGGCCGCGATCGCTCAGTCGAAGGGTCTGTATGAGGATGCGGAAGTCAAGCTCCGGCAAGCGGCAGAGTGGGAGCTCAAGGAGGCGTGGAAGTTTCGGGCCGCCTACGACATCAGCGTCCACTTGTCGCTTTTGGCCGAAAACTTGATGCTCCAGGGCCGATACGTCGAGGCGGAGCTCGAGGCGCGCAAGGCGCTGCAGCTCTTTGTCGACGACGATGCACAGCTGGCTTCGCTGTTCCTCGCAATGGCAGAAGTGCTTTATGAGCAGGGTCGCTACACCGAGGCCGAATATCTGGGACGCCGCGCGGTAAACCTTTCCGAGGCCAATTGCCTGCTGCCGGAGTCGGTTATCCTGGCGCTGGCCAGGCGGCTGGTCGCGCGCACCCTGGTCGGGCAGAGCCGGTGGGAGGAGGCGATCGAGCAATATGAAGCCATCCGGCGCGCATTGTCGTCCAAGGAACCGGGCCTCTTCGAGCGCAAATTCGCCGGCGATGTGGTGTGGGGCCTTGCCTTGCTCAAAAAGGGACGGGTCAACGAGGCCGCGAAGCCGATTCGACTGGCCTACGAGCGAAGCAGAGCCCGGCTCGGAGAAAATCACCCCCAGACCGCCAAGGCGCTCGGTTTCCTCGCGGTGGCCCAGGCCGAGCAAGGCGAGAGACAACAAGCGCTCGATGCTTTTCGAGTGGCCATCCCGATCCTGCTTAGCGCCTGGAGAGAGCGTTCTAACGAGCGCTCGTTCGTCACCGCCCGGAGTCAGCAGCTGCGGTTGATTCTCGAGGCCTACATACAGCTTCTTGACGACATACGCGGCACTCCCCTGGAGAATCGGGCTGGGGTAGACCCGGTGGAGGAGATGTTTCGGATTGCCGATGTAGCGCGCAGCAGCGCGGTGCAGCAAGCCCTGGCCGCGAACAGCGCCCGGGCGGCGGCGGGCAGTCTCGCGCTTGCCAGACTCGTGCGCCAACAGCAGGATTCCCAGAATCAGATCGGCGCTTTACAGAACGTGCTCCTCACCATGCTGAGTCAGGCCGCCCAGGACCAGAAACCGGCCGTCATCTCCGACCTCCGTGCCCGCATCAAGGCGCTTCGAGCCTCCCAGAAAAACCTGATTTCGGAGATTGAAAAACACTTCCCTAGATACGCCGAGCTCATCAATCCCAAGCCTCCGACGGTCGCCGATGTGCGAAGACGCCTGCGCGGGGGGGAGACACTCATATCAATTCTGGTGACCGAATCGCGCACGTACGTGTGGGCAATTCCCTGGCAGGGTAGTGTCGTTTTCGCGGCGATTGATATAGGACGCGAGGAGTTGGCCGACAAGGTGGGTCTACTGCGCATTGCGCTAGAGCCCATAGTAACGACCCTCGGCGACATTCCTAATTTTGACTTGGTCGAAGCTTATCAGCTTTATGAGAGGCTATTCAAACCCGTGGAAGAAGGATGGAAATCGGCGAAAAGTTTGCTGGTGGTTGCCGATGTGCCCCTGGGGCAGTTACCGCCTTCGCTACTGCCCACCGAACCGGCCGAGCTGGGAAGGGAAAAGGCCCTGATGTTTGCCAACTACCGAACCGTACCTTGGCTGGCTCGCACTCACGCGGTGACGATGCTGCCTTCGGTATCGTCGCTGAGGATGTTCAGGAGGACGCCCGCGGTCGTGGCGGGAGAACGGCGTCCCTTCGTTGGATTTGGCGATCCCTATTTCAGCCTTTCCCAGGCCCGATCGGCGGAAAT
>JAPULJ010000040.1 GCA_027295145.1 Alphaproteobacteria bacterium
CAGCGGCAGCCTGCAGGCGATCGTCGAGGCGCGAGATGCCAGCCCCGAGGAACTGGACATCGATCTCTGCAATTCCGGCGTCATGGCAATCGACGGTCGGGAGCTGTTCGCGCTCATCGACGCGATCGGCAATGACAATTCCAAGGGCGAATTCTACCTCACCGAGATTGTGCGGATTGCCCGCGGGCGCGGGCTAGCCTGCGCCCATATCGAGGCCGACGAGGGCGAGTTGCTCGGCGTCAATTCGCGTGCCGACCTGGCGGTCGCCGAGGCCATCATGCAGCAGAGCCTGCGCGCCGGGGCGATGGCGGTGGGGGTGACGCTGACCGATCCATCGAGCGTCTGGTTCAGCTTTGATACCGAGCTTGGGTCCGACGTGAGCATTGGCCCCAACGTCTTCTTCGGTCCCGGTGTCAGCGTGGCGTCGGGCGTCGAGATCAAGGCTTTCTCGCATATCGAGGGGGCGCAGATCGCGGCCGGCGCCACTGTTGGACCCTTCGCCCGCCTGCGCCCCGGCGCGCGTATCGGCAAGGGCGCGCGGGTCGGCAACTTCGTCGAGATCAAGAATGCGCTGCTCGAACCCGGCGCCAAGGTCAGTCATCTGTCCTATATCGGCGACGCACGGGTCGGCAAAGGCGCCAATATCGGCGCCGGCACGATTACCTGCAACTACGATGGGTTCAAAAAGTCCCACACCGATATCGGCGCCGGCGCTTTCATCGGCTCGAACACGGCTCTTATCGCTCCGGTCAAGATCGGCGACGGCGCCATCGTCGGCGCGGGCAGCACGATCTCGAAGGACGTCGCCGACGATGCGCTGGCCCTGACCCGCGCCGAGCAAACGGCGGTGAAAGGCTGGGCAGCGAAGTTCCGCGAATCGCGCGAAGCGGGGAAGGCACGGGCGAATAGGAAACCGACGAAGGGTTGATTTACCATGTGTGGAATAATTGGAATCCTGGGCAAGAACGAGGTTGTGCCATTGCTCGTCGATGGGCTGCGGCGGCTCGAATACCGGGGCTACGACAGCGCCGGCATTGCCACGCTCGGCGAGACGCTGATCAAGCGCCGCCGCGCCAAAGGCAAGCTCGTCAACCTCGAGAATAAACTCGCCGACCGGCCGATCGGCGGCACCACGGGGATCGGCCACACTCGCTGGGCGACACATGGTGCGCCGACCGAGGAAAATGCCCACCCCCATATGAGCGCCCGCGTCGCCGTCGTCCATAACGGCATCATCGAGAACTTCCAGGAAATCAAGTCGGAGTTCGAAAAAGAGGGCGTGGAGTTCGAGACCGACACCGATACCGAAGTCGTTGTCCACCTGCTGACCCGCGCCTTGAATGAAGGCAAGAGCCCCCAGGAGGCGATGGCGCAGACGATGGGCAGGCTGCACGGCGCATTCGCGCTGGCCATCATCCTGGCCGGCCACCACGATATCATGCTGGGCGGTTGCCAGGGCTGCCCGCTGGCCATCGGCTATGGCGACGGCGAGATGTTTCTTGGCTCCGATGCCATGGCGTTGGCCCCCCTGACCCGCCAGATCGCCTATCTCGAAGAAGGCGATTGGGTCGAAATCAGTCCCGACGGCGCCATCGTCCATGGCGTGGACGGCGGGATCGTCGAGCGCGAAATCCGTGAGACCGCGACCTCGGGAGCGCTCATCGGCAAGGGCAATTTCCGCCACTTCATGCAGAAGGAAATCTACGAGCAGCCAGCGGTTATCGGCGAGACCTTGAACGCCTACTTCAGTCCCGCCGAGCGCGCGGTGGACCTGCCCCAACTCCCATTCGATCTGGCGGAAGTCAGCCGCATCACCTTCGCCGCCTGCGGCACCGCTTTTTATGCCGCCATGGTCGGCCGCTATTGGCTTGAGCAAATCGCGCGGATGCCGGTCGATATCGATGTCGCTTCTGAATTTCGTTATCGCGAGGCGCCGATGCAGCAGGGCGGCGCGACCATACTAGTCTCCCAATCGGGTGAGACCGCCGATACGCTCGCCGCCCTGCGCTACGCCAGCGCGCAAGGCCAGCATGTGATCTCGGTGGTCAACATGCCCGAGAGCACGATCGCGCGGGAATCGAGCGCCATCCTACCAACCAAGGCCGGGCCGGAGATCGGCGTGGCCTCGACCAAGGCTTTCACCACCCAGCTTACGGTGCTCGCCTGCTTTACCATCGCCGCCGCCATCGCCCGCGGCACGCTCGACCACACGCGTGAGGCGGAGCTGACCAAGGCGATTGCCGAGGTGCCGGCACGTGCCGCCGAAGTCCTCAACCACGATGAAACCTTGCGCGAGCTTGCCCACGAGATCGCCGAGGCCCGCGACGTGCTTTATCTGGGGCGTGGCACGTCCTATCCGATCGCCCTGGAGGGCGCGCTGAAACTCAAGGAAATCTCGTACATCCATGCCGAGGGCTACGCCGCCGGCGAAATGAAGCACGGACCGATCGCGCTCATCGACGATCAGGTTCCGGTGATCGTTATTGCCCCGACGGACGCCCTGTTCGACAAAACCGCCGGCAATGTACAAGAAGTGATCGCGCGTGGTGGAAAAGTAATCTTCCTGTCCGACCGCGAAGGGATCAAGCGCATGACCGCCCAGGCCGAACCCCACGCGACCATCGAACTACCATCCGTCGACCCCTTCGTCGCCCCAATCCTCTACGCCATCCCCGTACAACTGCTCGCCTACCACACAGCGGTGGTCAAGGGCACGGATGTCGACCAGCCGAGAAACCTGGCGAAATCCGTAACGGTAGAGTGAGCCTGGCAGGTCGTCTCAGTCTCTCATGGACCCGAGCCGATCGGGCATTTGCCGCTCGCCGCACAGCGGTAGAGCGATACGTGGCTCTCGTCAGGCGAAAGGATCATCTGGTAGCGCCACCTGCCATTGCCGTCCTTGGCCGGACAATCGATCAGATAGAGGGAGCCGCGATTGGTGAACCCGGTTTGCTTGACCTTGGCATTATGAGGACAGGCCAAACCTTGCGCGCGGATATAACCCGAGACCGCAACCGGGTCGCGCGGATCTAGGACACGCTGGGCGAGGGCGGTGCTGGCGCACAGTGTTGCGAGCGAAACCAGAACCGTTATTGCGCGCATGCTCGGCGCCTCCTGTGTCTGGCCATCCTACGGTATATCCGCAACGGCCAACAATCGAGCGCAGATTGAAGAAAATTCAGACTTCGAGATGAGCTATTTCGAAATATGGTGACGTCGCCGGTGCCAGCTCGGGCGCTGCTTGCCTGTCATGTTCAGTTGTTGCCGTGACCGACTGCCTTTTTATGAGTCGGCTTGGCATGGGCGTGTTTCATCGCTTTCATGATCGTGGCCGGGATCATCGATTCCTTGAACTGGTGCTGCTGGGCGTCGTCATGGACGAAAGCGATGATGTTGGCGATTTCCGCTCCGGTAAAGGTGATCTGCCCACCTAGCGCCTCTTCCTGAGCGGGAACCATGGCGCCCGCCATGGTCCACATCCTGGCGACGAACTCAAATGGGTTCATCACCGGTTTCATCGAATGGGCATCCAACCGCGCCGAATTATGGCCGCCAACTCCGTTGATCGCGTGACAGGTCACGCAGCCCTTGGAGGCAAAAAGGTACATGCCTTTTTTTGCGTCCATCCGCGGCATTTGCAGACGCACCTTGATCGGCGTGTGTTCGGCACCGGCAATCCATCCCACACCCTCGGCGCGCGTCGGCGCATCACCTAAATCCGGAACCAAGGCAAAACCCGCGGCCAGCACACCGACCATGATCGTGCGTTTGAACCCGTGAATCATGTTGATGCTCTCCTTGCGTGGGGATCGATCAGGATCTGCTGGGCGCCGCGTCACACTTGCACAATACGGAATAGCTTTACAATCTATCCAAATTGTCAACAACCGCAACTTTCCTCGCTTGAACCGCGCTCGATCCTCCGCCTTTACTATCATTACCTGTAGATGCATCGCCACCAAGGCGTGCGGTCACCAAGAGGGCCGCGAAACATGATCCTCGCTGAGTATCCTCGGTCTCAGAAAGAGATTTTAATGCCGACGATCACGGAGATATCCTGCTTGTCTTCGCCGTCTTCTTGAACCAATTCCGACGTTCTCCCGAGAAGTCGCGCATATCTGAACTCGACATACGGTGCAAGTTCGCGCGTGATCTCATAACGAAGCTTTACACCCGTCTCAATGTCCGTGATACCCGGGCCTATCAAGCGATTTGGCACCTCATTTGCTGAAAAATTCAGTTCGACAAACGGGTTCAGGATCAGCCGCTGCGTAATCAAAAGATCGTAATCCGCCTCGATACGCATGCTCACGTGGCCGTGGCGATCGATGAACAAGGCTAAGTCGACCTCGAACCAATAGGGCGCCAAGCCTTGGACGCCGATGACACCGAAAGTTGTATTCTTTGGCTTGAAATCGTTCCGAAGACCTGCCTGGAGGTCGAAGAATCGGGATATCCGGCGACTGTAGAGGATCTGAAGTTCAGCATCCTCTAGCGAGCGACGCCCATGTTCGCCTTCGGTTTTCCACCAAAATTTGTGAGTGTCGTTGCCAATCCAACCCTCACCTTCCCAGCGCATACTCTTGCGCCGATCGACCAGCTCGTAGCCCGCTTCGATCTTGGTGCTAATAAATATCTCTTTGTCCTTAATCTGCGCCGCGGCAGGCGAACAGAACACTCCCGCTGCGATCGCAATAAAAAGAACGTGGCGAGCCGCAACAGCCATAAAGTATTTGAGCATTGTCGAGCGCCTATTCGCTCTTTGCGACCTGGGCGACAACGACCTTCCGGAACATGCCGGTTTCCATATGGAACAGGAGATGGCAGTGAAACGCCCACTGACCAACAGCATCTGCGGTGACGTCAATCTCGATGATTTGACCGGGGCCAACACTGATCGTATGCTTTTTTGGATTGAAGCGGCCATTCCCGTTACGCAGTTCCGACCACATTCCGTGAAGGTGCATCGGGTGTGCCATCATCGTCTCGTTGACGAAGCGTATCCTCACGCGCTCCCCAAAACGCAATTTTATTGCCTTGGCATCGGAGTATTTTCGATTGTTGATTGTCCAGAAGTACCGTTCCATGTTTCCAGTCAACCGGAGCACGATGACGCGGCTTGGCTTCCGGCGGTCGACATTGGGGCGCAGCCCTCGCAAGTCGGCATAAGTCAGCTTTTTGTAACCGCCCGGCCCTGATCTGCCTGCCATCTTGCGCACCCGGCTTGCCGCGCCAACAGCGTGTACGCGCATCTGTGCCCCGCGGGTTTCGCCTTTGCCCATACGGCCGCTCATGGGCGATTTCATCGGTGGCTTGTCCTGGCCGGCCGGAGACGGAACGGCGGCGCGGGACATGCCGGCCATACGGCCCATTCTGTTCATACCGCCCATTCCGGGCATGCTTGCTGGTCCCATGTCGGTCATACGAAGCACC
>JAPULJ010000400.1 GCA_027295145.1 Alphaproteobacteria bacterium
AATGCCGTTTGCGCCCAATGCCATTCTCCGGCCGGAAACCAGCGTTTCCCAACCTTGAATCGGGCCAATTACGACAATGCTTCGCACCATTTCCACCCGGACGATACGGCTGGCGCGCAGTGCGTAGGCTGCCACATGATCGAGCGGCTCTACATGGGGATCGACGGCCGCCGCGATCACAGTTTTCGTGTCCCCCGGCCGGATCTTTCAGACGAGACTGGCGCGCCGAATGTCTGCACGGAATGCCACGAGGATCGCAATGCCGCCTGGGCGGCCGCCGAGATCGCACAATGGTTTCCCGATAGCGACCGTCGCGGTCCGCATTTCTCGCAGATCTTTGCCGCCGCGCGGCGCGACCCCGTCGCCACCGCCGAAAATTTGTTGAAAATCGTCGAGAATGGCCGCTTGCCCGGCCTAATCCGCGCTTCGGCGCTCGACCTGCTTCATAACATCGCCGATGAGGAGATCGCTGCCCGCGTGGCTCCCTTGATCGGCGACGGCAATCCGCTGGTTCGCGCGGCGGCGATCGCGGTGCAGCGCGGAGCACCGCCGATAGACCGTGTCCAACGCCTTGTTTCGGCGCTTGAGGACCCGGTGCGGTCAGTCCGGATAGCGGCGGCGCGCGGGTTCCTCGATGCGCCTGTCGCAGGTCTGCCCACTCGAATTGCCGAGGCGGCCGAGAATGCCACGGGTGAGTGGCGCGCCTCGCTCTTAGCAAAGGCCGACTATCCGGAGACTCATATGGTACTTGGCGGCGCCGCCCTCGTCTTGCGCAATCCCCGCGCTGCGGAACATGCCTTCCGCGAGACCGTCCGTCTCGATCCGCAGCGGCTCGAAGCTTGGACAATGATCGCCCGCATCCTCGCCGCAAGCGGCGATCTGGATGGCGCCCGAGAGGCCCTAGACGATGCACTAGCGGCCAATCCGTCAAGCGAAGGGTTACAATCGCTTCTCAGAGAACTGAACGAGATGAATCTGCGCTAAAGCGCCCCTAGTGTCTTGCGCATGGGGGCAACGGCTAGCGCCGCCATTTTGACCGTCACGATTGCGCATGAGTTTTGCCGGCACCTCGAATGCGAACCGGCCCCGCCTCCGGCAAGACACCCCGCGAACAGGAAGAATTTCTTCGCCGGACTGTCAGTTCTGACAGTTCCGAATTCAAGATAGTTTGACCGATAATTCAAGCCTTCCTGAAGCGGCCAATCGGGAATCTCGGTTCATCGATCTGCGTGCGTTACGAATCACATCAGCCAGAGACCGGGGGAAGTCGCTATCGGCCATCGGAGGCATTGGTATGCTGTTGCTCGTTGGGGGAAGGAATCATGACTAGTTCGATTTTCAGTTTGTTTTCCACAAGACGGTATCTTGTGGCCTTGGCCTCCGTAGCTCTCCCCATGTTCGTATTCTGCGCGGTTGCGGACACCTGGGCTGCGGACTATGAGCGACCGGCCAATCGCTCGGCATCGAACATCCTGGCGACAGAAGTGATCTCGGGGCCGCATTATCGGGTGCGTGACGAGGTCGTCTCCTACGGTTACATGCACCACTACACGGTGGATTCGGATTTCGGAATTTTCGAGGTTACCGGCGACGGGGCCTTGCGCAAGGTCATCAAGGAGATTTATGCCATCGCCTCACTGAATGAATTCAAGAATTCGGAGGCCTTCCTTGAGTCGGTGAAAAAGGCGGCCAAGGCGCCGTTCATGTTGGGCAAGAGCCTGATCACTAATCCGGTGGACACGATTTCCGGACTGCCCGAGGGCGTGTCCCGGATCTTTGGCAACATCTCCGAAGCGATCACCATGGAGCACGATCCCAGCGAAGACACGCGCATCAAGCAGGCGCTGTTCGTATCGTCGTGGAAGCGCGACTTTGCCGCCGAGCGCGGCGTCGACGTCTACTCGAGCAACAAAGTACTGCAGGAGGAGCTCAATAGCGTGGGCTGGTCGGCAGCGATTGCAGGACTGTCCATCTCGGCAGTAAGCATGGGGGCGAGCGCTACCGCGGTGACTGTGGTGTCCAATATGCGTCTCGCCGATCAAATTGGGAACGTGATCAAAGAGGAGCCGCCGTCGCGCCTACGCATAATCAACAAAGAGAGATTGCGGGCGACCGGTGTCTCCGAGGGCCTCGCCAACCGATTCCTCGACCATCCGCATTTCACGCCCCGGCACGACACAGTGATTACCGCCAACCTGGCGCGCTTGACGGATGCGCGCGGGCTCGACGGGTTTCTTGAAAGCGCGTTGGCCGCGATGGATGAGGCCGGCGCCAACTTCTACATGAACATGGCGCAGACTCTAAGCGGTTACAACGACACGGTGGCACGCATCGAAGACGTCTCAATCGTGGATGGTTTGACCATAGCGCGCGCCCAAAACGGCCGTGCGTTAATACCCTTCCCCCTCGACTACGGCGTCTGGTCGAAGCGCTCCAGCGAGATCACCAACCACCTGGTGACGACATATCGCGCGAATACAGGTTTCACAGGCGGCTTCGATCTCTGGGTCACGGGGACGGTGTCGCCGTTGGCGCATCGGGGATTCAAGGGCTACGGCGTCGTCGTGACGGAGAACATCGACGAACGCCTGAGGATGGTCGACTGAGACGGACCTGGGGTGGACACGCAATTGAACTGAGCAGATGGAGAATAGGGTCATGAGGTCGCCAATGACGCTGAGGCTTACCCTAATTGCGACAGTGTTCGTCTATTCGCCCGCCTGGGCACAGGATCTCTTCGTGTATCCAAACCAAGGGCAGAGTCAGGAACAGCAGAGCCGAGACCGCTACGAGTGCCATAGGTGGGCTGTTCAGCAGACGGGCTTCGACCCGACCCGGGCGGCCCAGGCAGCGGCGCCGGCCGCGCCGCCCCCTCCCCAAGAGGCGCCCCAGGGAGGCCTGCTGCGCGGCGCCGCACGGGGCGCAACAATAGGCGTCGTTGGTGGGGCCATCGGGGATGATGCGGGCAGGGGCGCGGCCATCGGAGCCGCGACCGGCGCTCTGATCGGCGGGTTCCGCAGACGCGACCAACAACGGCGCCAAGAGCAGGCGCAGCGCAACTATGCCCAGGCTCAGGCGCAAGGCACGGCCTCTGGCCCGCAGCGGGGGAGCTACAATCGCGCCATCGCCGCTTGCCTGAACGGTCGCGGCTATACGGTAAGCTAGCGGCGGGGAGTGGCGATGTTCAGATTTTTTCGAGTAGCTTTAACCCAAGTCCTGTCGATCCTGCGCATGCGGCTGCGGCCGGCGGCTTTGATGGAACCCAGCCGCTGATCTGCGCTGCGATCGAGACCTTCGAGTGTGTTCCAGGAGACCAGTGACTGAAGAGATTCTGCTTATGCGCAACGTCGAAATTCCTTTTGTGATTCTCCTTCTGATTATGGTCTCCGGCTGCGCCGGCATCGCCAAAGGTATCACCCAAGCCGTTTTGGAGCGCAGCGAAGAGCAGGACACCCGCGCCTGCCATGTCGAAGGTCCTGCATCAAGCGGCCTCGAAGCCCTGATGGAGGCGCAGGAGAATGAACGTATCGGAGACCAGTCGACGCGTGTTCTGAAGGTACTGATGGTGCATGGGATAGGCAAGCACCTGCCGGGATACTCGGGCCGGCTGACCGAAATTCTCATGCGCGAATTGAAGCTAGGTATCAGGGAGGAAAACTACAAGGAAATCACCCTCCGTGAGCCCGGCGTGTGGGATGGCCCATTGGGGAACTTGAGAATCAGCCGTCACTTGAATGAAGCAAGAACCCGGGAGCTATTGTTCTATGAGCTGACTTGGTCCGAAATTACCGAGCAGGAAAAGAAGATCCTAGAGTTCGACGACTCCAAGGAATACACCTTCCGCCGAACCGCCCTGAACGGCGCGATGAAGAAGTTCTTCAACAGCCACATTCCCGACCCACTGATTTTCCTCGGGGAGGCTCACCTGCCCATCCTGGCTTCGGTACGCCAGTCGTTCTGCTGGATGACGCAAGGCGATTGGAGCGATTATGCCCCGTTCACGGACGGGTCCTGCGATCTCTATAGCGGTTCGAGGGTGCAGCAAATCAAGGAAGACGACTATGCATTTATAACACACAGCCTCGGCAGTCGTATTGTCATGGACACCGTGC
>JAPULJ010000401.1 GCA_027295145.1 Alphaproteobacteria bacterium
CCACCGTCGCCGGCGACCGGCCCTACTGAGGGCGGTCGGCGACGGCTCGGCGCGCCGGTCGTAACGGGCGCGCCGCGCGTTCGCTCCGGCGCGGCGCCGGTTGGCGGCACTACGGCCGCGACCGGATCGTCGGCCGATTAGATCGATAGGTCGAGACGCAGGCCGATGCCCGAACCCGGGTTGGAACCCGGTCCCGATTTTTCGCTGTCACCGGTCTCGCTGTCTTCCTTGACTTGTGCCGCCTGCAACGGCGGCTCGCCGTCTTCGGTCCGGCTTGCTTCGTTCGACTGGTTGGCTTCCTTGTGTTGCCGCAAGGCATCGTCGATCGATTGGGGATCGCCCGATCCGCGGGCCGGGGCGGGCCGAAACTGCGCCGCGGCGCCGATCGCGTCTATTGGCATATGACTTTCCTTAAATTGTCAATTACGAATTCTTCGTCAGTATTTATTATCTATGGCAATACTTAAGAAAATATTTACCTATACTTGAATTTTATTAAAAATAAAATGAAAAAATAATTCTAAAGTCAAACGAATATGCCACTAGCCGGTGTCGATGGGCCGGTTCTTGGCGACTTCAAAACCCGCCGCACTTTTTAATGAACAAGGCGCAGACCATGGCGGCCCATGGGGCGGGTGTGAGAAATGCGGGCTAGATGTGGAGTCGCATGAGGTTGTTCACCTTCAAGCCTGATCGGCTGATGGGTTGGTTTCCTTTTATCCCGCCATGCGGTCTGTGCCAATTGTAATGGTGGAGCCAGTGTGGCAGTTCCTGGGCTCTGTGGTCAGAGTTTTGATAGGCCCTGGCATAGGCCCATTCTCGCAGGGCTGACTGGATGAAGCGTTCGGCCTTGCCGTTTGTCTTCGGCGTGTAGGGTTTGGTGCGGATGTGCTTGAGGCCGAGCTCGCCGCAGGCGTGCTTGAAAGCCTTTGACTTGTAGCACGATCCGTTGTCGGTCATGACCCGCTCGACGGTGATGCCGAAGCGTTTGTACCAAGCAACAGCAGCCTGCAAAAAGGCGACGGCGCTTGCTTTTTTCTCATCGATCATGATCTCGGCAAAGCCGAGGCGGGAATGGTCGTCGATCCCGACGTGGACGAACTCCCAGCCGACCCCCCGGCTGTTGCTGTGGCCGGTGCGGTCGCCGGTGATGCGATGGCCTGGCTTGTTGAAGCGGCCGAGTTTTTTGATGTCGATGTGGATCAACTCGCCGGGTTTGGCGTATTCGTAGCGGCACACCGGCTCGGCAGGCTCCAAATCGCGCCAACGGTTGAGCCCGTGGCGGGTCAGGATCCGCCCGACGGTTGCCGGTGAAACCCCGACCTCGGCGGCGATGGAATGATAAACCCGGCGTTCCTTGCGAAGGCCAACCACCTTCGCCTCGAGGTCATCGGCTGTTCTTGCGGGGCTGGTGAGAGGCCTGCTGGAGCGGTCCCGCAGACCGGCAATACCTTGTGCCCGAAACCGGCGGCGCCACTTGTAGACGGTGCTGGTGCTGACGCCCATGGCGGTGGCGACATCCACGGCGCATTCTCCGCGATCCAGGCGTGCGACCAATATCTCTCGACCGCGCGGCGTCAACCGGGCATTCTTATGAACGTTCATTCGATCCTCCCAATCTGCTGTTGTGGTTTCAACCATCAGCATCTCAGGTCAGGATCGAATGAACAACCTCCTGCGACATCACACCTAGCCCGAAGATGAGGCGAAACAACTCGCCGCTCGGGTCCGCCTCAAATGCGCGACGCGCGATCTCCTGCATGACCCGTCGCTCATTGCCGGTCCCTTGGGCCTGCTGGATCTTCTGTCTGGCGGTCTCGACGTCGTTCTGATCAAACAGCCGTTCGGTCTGCTGGCAGGCTTGAACCTCGGCCTGCCGCTCGACTTGAGCCGTCCGCGTTTGGTTCGGAAGATTTCGCCCGGTGCGCGGCGCCGGAACGGGCAGACGGGACGGGTCCGGCAGGGGTTGAAACTCGACCGGCGGGATCGCCGGTGCCCGACGAATCCCCGGTGCGGCGAACGCTGGCGCCTGAAACTCGGCGCGCTCGGCGAATATATCGTTGGGGTCAAATTGGTTCCGCGGCAAGTTCGGGGCGGGCTGCCCGGCCGGCACCGGAGCTGCGCGTGGCGCGACAACAGGCAACGGCGGTGCGGTCGATGTCGGGGCAACCTGCGAGATGTCGGGCTCGACAGTTTCCGCGTCGAGATCGGCCGCCAGCGGTTCCTGGACAGGCTCGGACACCCCCTCCAGCAAGTTGCGGAACAGCTCGAAGTTCGGATCGCTGCCGACCAGGCGCTGAGTTGCTTTGCGAAGATCGCTGGCGAGCAACTGATCGAAGTCGGGATTCTCGCCGAGACCGAAAGCGTCCGCCCGCGTCGCGCGCCGCAAGATCTCTTGCCGCAACGTCGAGCCCTTCGGCACCTTGATCTTGCGAATCCGCTTCCGCGCCGCCACGATCTCGGCGTTGTTGGCGCGCTGCGTCAGCGTCACCTTGCCGCCCGT
>JAPULJ010000402.1 GCA_027295145.1 Alphaproteobacteria bacterium
CGGCGGCGCGGTCGCAGGAGCCAGCGCGGCGGCGGCCCATTTCACCGCATTGGCCGCTCAAGTCATGGCCGGCGATCCGAAAGCCGGGCTCGAGATAGTGCTGGACCACTTCCGCGCCTCGCCGGCCTTCATCGGCGCCGAGCGCTTGAGGGGGTAGACGACGCACTGATGCCGGCGCGACACGGGCTCGGTTGGCTCAACGGCATTGGGACGTTACCGCTGTTCGGTTTGATTGGCCGCGGTCTGGCGATCCGCTTCGATCACTACCGCGGTTGGGTTGCGCCAGCGGAAATAAACTAAACGTTAGCAAAGAGTTAGGAAAAAATGGTGTAATAGTATGTTCCAAATAAAATCACCGCTTGCATCGTCAAATGGTCCTCGCCTTCAAAAGCCCTATGAACGACACCGTGATCGCTTACTGGCGGTCGCGGGCTGGCGCGAATTCGATCCCCGCCCGCGGTGATATCGACCCGATCATCGATCTCGGGCGCATCGTCCAGCACCTGTTTCTAGTCGATGTAGAGCGTGATCCGCTTCGCTTCCGCTTTCGCCTCGTCGGAACCGATATCGTCGAACATGTGGGCAAGGACATGACCGGCAAGTATCTCGACGAGCTGGTCGAATATGAGCCCCAGTACGCGCGCGTAAAACCCGACTACGAGACCACCGTCAAATTCCGCAAGGCCACGGTCAGCTCTGTCCGCTTCCTGACCAAGGACAGCAAACACTACATCAACTACGAGCGCCTGCTTCTGCCGCTTTCGGACGACGGCCACACTGTGAACATGATCCTGGGCGCCTGCAGCCCCCTCGACGACTAATACCAATCCGCACACTCATAAACGCGAATTTGGTCGGCGGCGGGTCGACGGTATCGGTATATCGGACCACATCCGTCGAAGGATGAAGTACGCGGCCCCGGTTTTCGCGCCATTGGACGCGATGAACATTGGCCCGCAGGTTGTCAATTGACCGTTCGAGCGTCATCGCCGTTCCAGCGTGTCATCGGAAGCATCTCGGTCCCGTCATTCGCCGAGCTCGCGCCAGAACGAGTCGGTTATACGCCGCAACCGCCGGCGGCAAAGCCCCGGCAGATAGAGCGCGATGAAAGCGAGCAAAACGGTTTGGCGTCCAACGATCCAACGAAGGCGACGCCGGTGCGCCGCCTTCCATACTACCTCGGCAATGCGATCCGGCGAGCGGAAGGCGATGCCGAACGATTTGAGAGAGCTGCGCAGCAATGCCCTTTGCTCGCCCTCCTGATCGTCGAACATTGCGGTGCGGACGAAGCCGGGCATGATGTAGCTGACTTGGATGCCGTGATACGCAAACTCGATCGCCAACGCTTCGCTCAGGTTGCGCAATGCCGCCTTGGTCGCCCCGTACACCGCCGCTCCGGGTGATCCGTAACAGGCCGTGACCGACGTATTGTTGATGATGCGCGCACCCTTCGTCGATTTCAGCAGCGGTAAACAAGCCAAAATACCATGCATAGTGCCGCCAAGATTGACCGCGACAATGCGCTCGATTTGCGAATGCGGCATATCCTCGAAGCGGCCGGTGGATACAATTCCCGCATTGTTGAACAGCAGATCGAGCCGGCCCTCTGACACTTCGCCGAAGGCCGCCACTGCAGAATCCCAGCTTTGCCGTTTGGCGATGTCGACATGCAGGGCGATGGCGCGATCCTCGCCCAGTTCACGGGCCAGCGCCTCGGCGCCGCTAAGGTTCACGTCGAGGAGACCTACAAACCAACCGCCTTCGACGAAACGCCGGGCCGTAGCCGCGCCGATGCCGGAAGCGGCGCCGGTGATTATGATGACCTTGCGATGCTCCGTCATTTACGAAACCACCCCCGTCTTCATTGCTCGCTGCGAGCCGGCCCGTGTTCAGTGGTTAGCGCCCTTCTCGCCCTTTAGCTCGATCGAATCAAGATCGATCGAAGCCGGCTCGATCGCCACACTTTCGCCGGCGGCGAGCACCCGCCGCGAGCGCAGCCAATCGAGCGCAACCGCTAGTTTGCCGTTCCCGATCCCCATCCGATTTGCTAACAGCGGCGCGCGTTCGGCGATGGGTTCACCCTCGCTTTCATGCAAGTGTTCGATGAGCTCGGCGAGCGGAACGCTGTCGACCCGCCAGATGCCGCGAGGCTGATCGGGAGTGACGACGACCTTGCGTTCGACGATCAGCCCGCCGTCAACCACAGGCCGCCGCTCGATCCGCAGCTTCCCGCTGCCGGCGGGCACGTGGGGTGGTTCCTGGTCGGGCCAATTCGCTCGCGCGCGCCAGAAGGGCCGGGTGGACCAGCGCTTTTCCATAGCGTAGAAACTCCGACCGACTCGGGCGAAGCGCAGAAAGCCGTCTTGCGTGCGTTCCTCGTAGAAGCGCTGGGCCAGCGCCCGGTTCTCCGGCGTTTCGATAATTGTGTTGACCACAGCCACCGCCGACAGGCCAGAGCCGAGAGCGGCAAAGACCCCATTCCCCGACAGTGGATCAGGCGCCGAGGCCGCGTCGCCGACGCGGATCGTGGAGCCGGTCAGGATGCTGCTGGCCATTCGCGGGGCAGCGTTGCGCGTGGTCACCGGGCCGACCGGTTTACCCGGCGCGATCGCGGCACTTATCTGGACGAGCGTCTCGGCATGCGCGTCGAACAAGGCCGCCAGCGCTGCTCGCTTAGGCAGACCACCGGCGCTGTCGACGAAGATCTGCAGGAAAGCTTGCGCGCCGTCGCAGACATACCAGGCCCAACCGTCGGCAAAACTCTCGACCATCGTCTGGGGGGCGTGCGCCTGCCCCCCAATCCGGCGGGTCAGCGCTGTCGTCTCGGCGCCCACCGTGGGGCGGGTCAGGCCGTAGGGCGCGCTGCGGCCGCGCGCCTCGATCACGAAGCGCGGAGAGAGCTCGAGCGTCTCTCCCTCGGCGCTGGTCACCCGGACAAGAGGCGTCTCGGTCTGGCCGGTCAGCGACACCCTGGTTGTCTCCAGGCAGCGCACGCCGTTGGCCTCGGCATCGCGCAACAGCCCGGCATCAAATGCGTTGCGTTCGGTGGCGAATTCGAGGTTTCGCGCCGCCGCCTCGCCATTCCACACAGCCTGCCGATTCACTGCCGGTCCAACCGCCGACAACGACCCGTCTAGGCCGTGGACACCGAGCACCTCGACGACGCGCTGGGAGAGCCCCTCAATGCGCGGCCGGCCACGCGCGCGAAACAACATAAGAACGTCGTATCCGAGGCGCGCCAGGAGGATTGCCGTCACAGCGCCGGCCGGCCCGGCCCCGATGACGGTGATGTCTCTTTTCTGTGGCATGCGGTCGGGCTCAAATTTGGCCGGATCGGTGGCGCCTCTGGCGATGACATCAAAGGCCCCGCCAGCATGCCGCCAAAGATCCGAGTAATCGCCATTCCGGTGTTCAATGCAAGCGGTGATGGCTGAGGCGGGTGATTAGAAATGGCGTGTAATTTAGACCCGTTCGGCGCCTGTTTCTGATATGTACTAGGGTTAGCTGGCAAGACTCGTGAAGTTAGGGCTGAGCCTACAGGAATTCATTCGGGTGGGCGATACGGTGTTCTCGAAATTTTTCTCCTTTTCCCGGCGTGAGAAACATACGCCCAAGGTTCCCGACGGCTCGCGAGTGTATGTGAT
>JAPULJ010000403.1 GCA_027295145.1 Alphaproteobacteria bacterium
GTTTGACGAATCTAAATTGCGCCGATCCGCCCGCAAATTACTTTATCAACAGTATCGGTCACCAGCAGACATCAGCACCCACCAAATATTGGTCCGCTGTTTGGAGTAGAGCGGACATGAACCGCTAGAGAGCGGACGTTCAAGGGGTGGTTCACCAGGAATTCAAACTGAGACGCGACCGGGAGGAGCCAAACGGTTCGCCCGGGCGGTTCGTTACGCGGGCCGTTCGTGGTAGGGGATCGGCTGAAACCTCTCAGGAACGAACGCCGCCCCGATGGCCGATCCCCGGACCAACGACAATTCCACCGCCCCGGACAACTCCGCGGAAGCTTTGGCGCCGCGCGGCAATGTCCTGGCTGGCATCCATGTAGTTTCCAACCTCATCGGCCGCGCATTTTTTCCCGAGATCGCATCGAAATGGGATCTCAGCCTAGCCGAATGGCGGATCGTCCTGACGCTGGCCCATCGGCCGGGCGCCTCGGCGGCGGAAATTACAGCGCTGTGGGGCATGGAGAAGATGGCCGTCAGCCGCGCCGCAAGGCGGCTCGAACGGACGGGCCGGGTGGATCGCACGAGCGATCCCAAAGACGGGCGACGCTTCACCTTGTCGTTGACCCAAGCCGGCCGCGCGCTCTTCGTGGAGGTCGAGCCAAGCGCTACGGCGCGCTATCATGAGATAATCGCCGTGCTCGATCGATCCGAGCGCGAGGCCCTGCATAGCGCGCTGACCAAGCTGATCGAGCATTTCCCAACGCTCTGAGATTATACCAGGGAGCGTTCGCGCGATCCTTGTTTTTAATATCAAATGATATTACATTCCTGGCGAACTGCACCCGCCGGGAGAGGCGATATGGCGTTATTTTCGCGCAAACGACGGCCGATGCATCTCGGCTCCTTCCCGATGGAAAAAATCCGCCGCGTCGATAAGCCGACGACGCTGATCACCGACAATGTCCGCCAAGTGCCCAAGCGCGCCGGCTTCTTCGTGCGCGCCTTCTACGGCGATATCGGCGAGCGTGCCGGCGACGAGATCAAGCGCTTCATCACCAAGAACCCGCTCAACGCCGCCCTTGGCCGCATCCATTGGCGCCAGGTGCCGCTGCACCGGGGCAAGCCGGCGCCGGGCAAGGCGCCGATCCCCGACGATCCGGTCAAACTCACCGAGCATATCAAGGCGCTGTGCCATTTCCTCGACGCCGACATGGTTGGCATCTGCGAGATGCCCGACTACGCCTGGTTCTCCCACGACATGGAGGGCGAGCCGATAACGACGCGCCACAAATACGCCGTTGTCGTCGTCATCGACCAGGGTTTCGATACCTTCGAAGGCTCTTCCGGCGACGACTGGATCAGCGGCGCGCAGAGCTACCGTGCCTACCTCAAGGGCTCGACGATCACCACGACGGTGGCCGACTACATCCGCCGCCTGGGTTACGAGGCGCAGTCGCATTCCAACGCCGACGGCGATGTTCTGCAAATCCCGTTGATGTTATTGGCCGGCCTGGGCGAGCTTAGTCGGATCGGCGAGCTGATCCTCAACCCCTTCTTAGGTCCACGCCACAAGACAGCTGTGATCACCACCGATCTGCCCCTGGTGCCCGACAAGCCGATCGACTTCAACCTGCAGAATTTCTGCGATACATGCATGAAGTGCGCGCGCGAATGCCCGGCCCAGGCGATCCCATACGGCGACAAGGTCCTCTATAACGGCTACGAAATCTGGAAACCCGATGTCGGCAAATGCGTCACCTACCGGGTCACCAACCAGAAGGGTTCGGCCTGCGGTCGGTGCATGAAAATGTGCCCGTGGAACAAGGAAGGGCTGATGCACCACCGCCTCGCCATGTGGCTGGCGATTAAATGGAAATGGACGCATAAACCCTTGATCTGGCTTGACGATGCGCTCGGCTACGGCATTCGTAATCCGATCAAGCGCTGGTGGCTCGACCTCGAGCGGATCGGCGACGAGGTGGTGGCGCCGCCCGCCGGCAGCAACGAGGGCGATCTGCACCTGGATCGCGGCAAGCAACGGACCCGCCGGCCGCTTGCCGTCTACCCACCTGAGCGCCACCCCGCCGGCGATGAGAAAAAGACGGTTCCCCTCGACCGCCGCCAAGGGCTCGTCGACGCCGAGATCGCGGCGCGCGATCTGAAGGCGCTGAAAGAGACGCTCAAGCCGAACAAAAACGCACCTTAATTGGAATTGGGGCCATGCCAGCCTTGCCTGCGATCGGCAAACTATCTGAACCAAATATCGCGGCAACGATCAACGTAGGCGAGCAAGTTTTCGTGCGTAAGGAGCTCCTTCTTCAGCGGCCCATCGAAAGGGACATCGCCAGCAGCATTGGCGAGAAATGCGTAAACCGTCGCGTCGGCGCTAGTCGGCTCCTCCCCAAGGAAGAAATTTTTGTCGCCCAGCCAATTTGCCACCGCGCGAATATCGTCTGCGCCGAATCCGTCGACGATATTTCTGCGGTGGCGCCCAAGCCCTTGACCGTGAAGCGTTCGGCGCACATCCTTTCGCGCCATCGCCGGCACAATAAAGCGAACGAGCAGCGGTAATCCGCCGAAGAATTGCTCGCGGATCTTCGGCCAAGTCCCATCATCCAGCCAACGGCTATAGACCAGCACCCAGTAAGTTCGCTCTTCCAGCATTCGGCAAAACGCGTGAGCGATGGCCCGGTCTTGCTCCGGCACGCCCGAATCTAAATCACATCCGTAGGCCGATTCGAGATACGCCTGGATCAGCGCGGAATCAGCGATGATACGGTCTGCATCGCGGACAACCGGTAGCTTGCCCATCGGCATCTTGCGCGGGTCAGCATTGGTTTCAACCTCGTATTCGAGGCCTGACAATTTCAAGAGGATTTCCGCCTTCATACAGAACGGGCTCGCGCTGGGGAGCCCAAAAGCGGCGGGGTATTGGATAAGCGTCAACATGAGACCTCCGCTGGTTGATCGCGCAATGTTTGACCAAGCGGGCATTTTACTGACATCCTCCTGACAACAGCGTGTCAGGAGTGTTTCACCAAAGGACGGAGCCCAGGCAAAAAGTGGCTCGCAGCGACCGATTGTTCGAAATCATCCAGATCCTTCGCTCGGCGAGCAAGCCAGTGACGGCACGAACGCTTTCTCAAAAACTCGAGGTCAGCGAGCGTACGATTTACCGTGACATGGTGACGCTCGCCGGTCAGCGCGTGCCGATCGACGGCGAGGCGGGGATTGGCTACATGATGCGCGGAGGCTTCGATTTGCCGCCGTTGATGTTTACCGCCGAGGAGATCGAGGCGCTCGTAGTTGGCGCCGGGCTGGTTAAGGGAACCGGAGATAACGCACTAGCTGTCGCAGCCGATGTCGCCGCCACCAAGATTGAGGCGGTCCTTCCTGCCGACTTGAAGGAACAGTTAACAAAGACCGCACTCTTTGTTGTTCCCAGCTCGAAAATGCCAGCGCCGGAGATCGATCTCGGCGAAGTGCGCGCCTCGATCCGCGACGAGGCGAAACTTCTAATCAGCTATACGGATGGCAACGGCACGCTCACCCGGCGGACAATCTGGCCGCTTGCCGTATCCTATTTCACCGATTCCACGATAATTGTCGCTTGGTGCGAGATGAGAGACGGGTTCCGCCATTTTAGAGCCGACCGAATTCACGAGCTTGCTGCCCTGCCCGATCGCTTCGATGGCCGGCGCGGACAACTGCTGCGCACCTGGTTCGATCAGCGCGAAGCTTTGTGAATAGCTGGCGCGCATTTCATAAACATCTCTTTTATGCACTTTTCAGCGCACGCTCAGATTTCCGATGATGGCGGCGATATTTAGCGCCACGCCACGCCGGTAGAGGCGCAAGCGCACCCGCGCGCCGACCCTTAATGTGCCGATGCGGGTACGCAGGTCGCTCGAACCGCGCACGGCCCTTCCGTTGACCGCGACGATCACGTCACCCGCGAGCAGTCCGGCGCGCGCCGCGG
>JAPULJ010000404.1 GCA_027295145.1 Alphaproteobacteria bacterium
GCGTCGATATTGGAACGTGTTTTATCTGGCGGCAGGCCGCGCAGCCCGTCATTGGCGCCGAGCTCGACGATGACGATGGCGGGTTTGGGGGAGAGCATCCAGGAAAGCCGCGCCAGGCCTCCGGCGGAGGTGTCGCCGGAAACCCCGCCTTGGATCACCCGCGCATCGATCCCGAGCTTCCTGAGCGCGGCTTCAAGTTGTGGCGTAAACCCCTCGCGCGCGGGCAGACCGAATCCGGCGACGAGACTGTCGCCGAGGGCGAGGATTCGCACCGGCGCCTCGGCACCGACGGAACCCGGCGTCGAAACCGTTGCAATAAGTATGATCGCCAGCAAGATCGCATTGTAAAGCCGCGCGATGGCAACATATCGGAGAAAGGCCGCAATGCCGCCCCTCATGTCCCGCCTCACCGAAGGCTCGTCGCCAGCCGCCATGAATTCCAACTCTCCCGCCGCAAAATCGGATACGAACGCACCCATGGTTGCGCTCGATGATGTGCGGTTATCACTTGGGAGCGCCGCCGGAGAGGTCAACATCCTGCGCGGCATCCAACTGCAGATCGCTGACGGGGAGGCGGTCGGCGTCGTCGGCCCCTCGGGATCGGGCAAGACGACGATGATGATGGTAATCGCGGGGCTCGAACGGGCGAGCTCGGGCTCGGTACGGGTCAACGGCGCTGTGTTGGGCGAGCTCGAGGAAGATGCGTTGGCGCGCTTCCGGCGCGATACGATCGGCATCGTATTCCAGAATTTCCACCTCATCCCAACGATGTCGGCATTGGAGAACGTCGCCATACCGCTAGAATTTGCCGGCCGGAGAGATGCCTTCGATCTGGCGCGCGAGGGGTTGGCGGCGGTCGGGCTGGCGGCTCGTATCGAGCACTATCCAGGGCAGCTTTCAGGCGGCGAAAAACAGCGCGTTGCCCTAGCCCGTGCCGTCGCTGCCGGACCCCGCCTGATCATGGCCGACGAGCCGACCGGCAACCTCGACCACGAAACCGGCGCGGCGGTGATGGATTTGCTGTTCGGCCTGCACGAGCGTCTTGGCACCACGCTCATTCTTATCAGCCACGATTTGAGCCTCGCCGGCCGCTGTGATCGGGTGGTGCGGCTCGACGACGGGCGTATCGCCGATGGCGGATAGACCCGGTACCCCCGGCTTCGTTTTGGCGTTTCGCCTGGCGCGGCGAGAGATGCGCGGCGGCATTCGCGGCTGGCGCGTATTCCTTGCCTGCCTCGCCCTCGGTGTTGCGGCGGTTGCCGGGATTGGTTCGCTCTCGGCCGCCATCGAAGAGGGAATAAAGGCGGACGGCAAGGCAATCCTCGGCGGCGATGTCGAGCTCCGCCTGGTCCACCGCCCGGCGAAACCCACCGAACGGCGTTTCATCGAGAATGGCAACAGGCTCTCCGCGACGGTGGAAATGCGGGCCATGGCGCGGCCGGCGGGAAAGCGGACGGGCGCACGGATCCTGGTCGAACTGAAGGCCGTCGATGACGCCTATCCGCTTTATGGCTCGATTGGCCTGGAGCCGCGCATGAAGCTGACCCGTGCGCTCGAAGGCATAAACGGTGTTGCCGGGGCCGTCGTCGCCAAAGATCTTCTGCGGCGGCTCAAACTGAAAATCGGCGATCGTATAAGGATCGGCGAGGCCAACTTTGTAATCTCGGCCCAAATTACCCACGAGCCCGATCGCGGGGCGCGGGTTTTCATTCTAGGCCCCCGGGTCATCGTGCCGGCGTCCGCGTTAGCGCGCACCGGCCTCGTGCAGCCGGGCAGCCTCGTCTACTACCACTACCGGGTTCGCATGCCAGTTGCCGGCGAAGCCGGATCCTGGATCAAGAAAATCGAACAGCGATTTCCCAAAACAGGATGGCGCATCCGGGACATCTCGGGCGCCGCGCCGGGCCTGCGCCGCATGGTCGAGCGGGTCACGCTGTTCATGACCTTCGTCGGCTTGACGGCTTTGCTGATCGGCGGCGTCGGGGTGGCCGGCGCGGTCGGCGCTTATCTGAGTGGCCAGCGCGATACCATCGCCACCCTGAAATGCCTCGGCGCGCCGGGACGGCTGATTTTTGAAGTCTACCTCATTCAGATCGCCGTGCTATCGGCGATTGGGATTGCGGCCGGGCTCGCCGTTGGGGCGGCTGCGCCGTGGTTGCTCGGCAGTCTCGTCGAAGGCGAGTTGCCGGTGCCGGTGCGCGCCGGTTTTTACGCCGGACCCCTGATTCTAGCCGGCACTTTCGGCGCACTGACCGCGTTGGCATTTTCATTGTGGCCGTTGGCGCGGGCACGCGAGGTGCCTCCAGCGGCGTTGTTCCGTGATGTGATTGCCCGGACGCGCAAATTGCCGCGGCTGGGATATGTTGCGGCCACCGGTCTGGCTACGCTGGGCTTGGCGGCGCTCGCCATTTGGGCGGCCCCCGATCGCTTCCTCGCGGCCTGGTTCGTGATCGCCGCCGCCGGTAGTTTCCTTGCCTTTCGCGCCGGTGCCCGGCTGCTCGCCATTGTTGCCGCCCGCGCTGGTCGGCGTGCGCAGGCGCTCGGCACCGCTCCGCGCCTGCGTCTGGCACTCGCCAACCTGCACCGGCCCGGCGCGCCGACGCCGGCAGTTGTCCTTTCTCTGGGTTTGGGCCTCACCGCGCTCGTTGCCATCGCCCAGATCGAGGGCAACATCGCCGGGCAGATCCGCGAACGCATGCCGGCGGCGGCGCCGACTTTCTTCTTCATCGACATCCAGTCGAGCCAAGTTTCGGCATTCGACCGGGTGCTGGCGAAGCTGCCCGGTGTCCAGAAAGTCGAACGCATGCCGACCTTGCGGGCGCGGATCGTGCGCATCGCCTCGGTTCCCATCAGCCGCGCCCGCATCGATCCGTCGGTGCGTTGGGCGGTGGCCAGCGAACGCGGTCTGACCTATGCCGCGCGCGCGCCGCCCGGTACGCGCATCGTCGCCGGGCGATGGTGGCTGCCGGGTTATAAGGGCCCGCCGCTGATCTCCTTCGATGCACATATTGCGCAAGGCATGGGGCTGAAGGTCGGCGATACGATTACCTTCAACGTGTTGGGGCGCGAGATCACCGCTCGCATCGCCAACCTGCGCGCCATCGATTGGACGACGTTGGGCATGAACTTCACGGTCATCTTCGCGCCCGGCACGCTGGAGAAGGCCCCGCACAGCTTTATTGCCACCGTGCGCACCGCACCCGGCGCCGAAGGTGCGGTGCTTGATGCGGTCACCGGCGAGCTGTCCAACGTCTCGGCCGTTCGGGTCAGGGATGCGATCGAGACCATTGGCCGGATGCTGGCCCGCCTTGGCGGTGCGGTGCGGGCAACGGGCGCGGTGACGCTGCTCGCAGGGCTTCTGGTCCTCGCCGGTGCAGTCGCCGCAGGGCACAATCGCCGGGTCTACGACGGGGTCGTGCTCAAAGTACTGGGGGCAAGGCGGCGCGACATCCTGCGCGCGTTTCTGATCGAGTTCGGGCTTCTTGGATTGGCCACCGCCTGCATCGCGGCGGTTCTCGGCACCGCCGCCGCCTACGGCGTAATCACCCAGATCATGCATGCTCCATGGACGTTCCTTATCAGCCCGATCGCAGTGACGGTTGTGCTGGCGACGGCGGTGACGATGGTTTTCGGCTTTGCCGGCGTGTGGCGCGCCTTGGGCCGCAAACCAGCAGATTTTCTACGCAACGATTGAGCCCAGGCGCCGCCCGGCCACAGACAAGCGTGGCTCGGCCACAGAATAGCCGTAGTTTTTAGGCAAATTCGACTCGATCGCGCTGGTATGGTTAGTTGATTTTTCATCCCCTAGCGGCCATCTATAGGGCCGGGTTAGCACATCAAGCGAACGAGGCATTCGATGGATAATCGTTTTCAAGGCCGCGTCGACTCCCGACCGGTAGCAACCGTCGATATCGACGAGGGTCTGCGCAAGCATATGCTGCGCGTTTACAACTACATGACGCTTGGTCTGGGACTGACCGGCGCGGTCGCATACGCGGTGGTCAGCGTTCCGGCCTTACGCGATCTCTTCTACGTGATGCAGGGCAACGTGCTCGTCGGCGTCAAGCCGATGGCTTATGTCGCGATGTTCGCTCCGCTCGCCTTCATCCTGGTGATCTCTTTCGGCATCAACCGGATGAAGGCATCGACCGCACAGCTTCTGTTTTGGCTGTTCGCCGCGGCTATGGGTGCATCGCTCTCGAATATATTGCTGGTGTATACCGGCGTCAGCGTCGCACGAACGTTCTTCGTCACCGCCGCCGCGTTCGGCGCTCTCAGCCTCTACGGCTATACGACCAAGCGCGACCTTACGGCGATGGGCAAATTCCTGTTCATGGGGATGATTGGCCTGTTCCTGGCGATGATCGTAAATCTGTTCATGCAGGCGCCAGCATTGCAGTTCGCAATCTCGGCGATCGGCGTGCTGATATTCGCCGGCCTCACCGCCTATGATACCCAGAAGATCAAGGAGATGTATCTGGAGGCCGATTCGAGCGAGATCGCAGGAAAGAAAGCGATCATGGGGGCGCTCAAACTCTATCTCGACTTCATCCTCATGTTCCAATTCCTACTATATTTCATGGGCGGCCGCGAGTAGTCGCGCCAAGCCCGAGTACGGAAATAGAACCGCCCGGAGCCTTTCGTTCCGGGCGGTTTTTTTTATTCTGCCCGGAAGAGGGTCAGCGAGAAGTGTTGGTCGGGGTCGGTCCAGGTCTCGATGGCGGCAAAGCCGGCTTCGGCGAAGCGTTTCCGCAGGCTCGGCAGATCGAACTTGCGAGAGATTTCGGTGAGGATCGTCTCCCCCGCCGCGAACTCGACCACGAGATCGAGCTTGGCGAGGTTTACCGACTGCCGCTCGGAGCTTACAAGGTGCATTTCGATCCGATCGTAGCGCCGATCGTAGACGGCGCGGTGAGAGAATTTCGCAAGATCGAAGTCGCCGTCGAAGCGCCGGTTCAGATGCTCGAGCATGTTGAGATTGAACAATACGGTGACCCCGCCAGCATCGTTGTAAGCGGCCTCGATGATCTCGATCGGTTTTTGGAGATCTGCGCCGACGAGAAAGTATTCACCTTCGGCCAGCGCGCCGCGCACGATGGCCAGGAACGCCGCCATCTCCACATTGTTCAGATTGCCGATGGTGCTGCCCAGGAAAATCACCATGCGCTGTGGCAGCGTGCGCTCGGGCAGGCCGGTAAGGGCGTCGCCGTAGGTTCCAATGAGCCCCCAGATTTCGAGGGCGGGAAAGGTTGCGAGGAGTTCGCCGGCGCTCGATTTCAAGATCCCCGCGCTGACATCGATTGGCAGGTAGCGAACCTGGTGCCCAAGGCCGGCATAGGCGTCGAGCAGGATGCGGGTTTTCCGGGCGCTGCCGCTGCCAAGTTCGATCAGCTCGCAGGCGCCGGTCCGCCGGGCGATGTCACCCGATGATTTCGCAAGGATCGCCTCCTCGCTGCGGGTAAGATAGTATTCGGGCAGCTCGGTGATTTGCTCGAATAGTGCGGAGCCGCGATCGTCGTAGAAATAGCGGGCGGGCAACCATTTCTGCGCTTCGGTGAGCCCGGTGATGACGTCGTCGCCGTCTCCTTCCAGAGCATCGCCGGGATCGAATTCGGTGACACGGAAGCGATCGGACACTTCGGCGTCCTCCCGGCCAATCGACTTTTGCATTGGATTTCCCTTGTTGACCCCGTGGCGGACCGGCGGCTGAGCGGTGGCCGTGCGGGGCGGTGCGGGCCCTCATTGTCGATGCACCAACCGTTATAAAAATTACCAGTTGGGAGATTAGCCGGCCAGCGCCCGCCGCCCTGCTGCAAACTAAACGTCCAAATTTGCCACTTCCAGCGCGTGGGTCTGGATGAACTCGCGACGCGGTTCGACGACATCGCCCATCAACGTTTCGAACAGGGCGCCGGCCTCGTCGGCCTGCGCGACGCGTACTTGCAGGAGCGAGCGCGCATCGGGATCGAGGGTGGTTTCCCAGAGCTGCTCGGCGTTCATCTCGCCTAGGCCCTTGTAGCGCTGGATCGACACCCCCTTGCGGCCGATCTCCATGATTGCAGAGGCCAGTGCGGTAGGGCCTGAAATAATGCGCTGGGTATCTTTCCAGACGAGGGTGCCGTACTTGTCGTAGGTCGTCTGCAATATGGCGGCCTCGGCATCGATGCGCCTAGCCTCGGTGCTTTTGATGACCGCCCCGTCGATGACGTGGCGCTCGCTGACCCCGCGCACCGTGCGCGTGAAAGCCAGCCCACCATCGGGCAGCGCTTCGCCTTTCCAGCCCCGCTCGTGCTCGCCCGATAAGGCGTCGAGGCGGCCGGCGACATAACGCGCCGCCGTGTCGGCTTGCTCGCTATCGGATAGGATTGAGGGGTTTAGGGCGCCGGCGATCACCGCTTGTTCGACGACGGCGGCATTGCCGACGTGTCGCACCAGGGGTTCCAGCAATTGCCTGATCTCCCGCGCCTTGTCGATGGTCGCCCTCAGATCGAGGCCGGACTGCTGGGCGCCGTCGTGCAGGGTGAA
>JAPULJ010000405.1 GCA_027295145.1 Alphaproteobacteria bacterium
AACAAACCAGCCGGGCTGGCGGTGCAGGGCGGGACCGGTACACATCGGCATCTCGACGGTATGCTGGATGCCTTGCGATTCGATGCACCAGCGAGGCCGCGACTGGTTCACCGGCTCGACAAGGACACATCCGGTGTTTTGCTGCTCGGTCGCACGGCGCACGCCGCGGCTTCGCTGGCGAAGGCGTTTCGCTTGCATGAAGTGAAGAAGTTCTACTGGGCAGTGACCGTTGGTGTTCCTGAAGCGCCAGTTGGGCAGATTCGTGCACCCTTGGTGAAGCGTGCCGGGGCGGGCGGTGAGAGAATTGTCGTTGCCGTCAAGAACGAGGAAGGCGCGCGCCCGGCGACGACCGACTACCGGGTCATCGAGCCGGTGGGAACGCGCGCGGCGTGGTTGGCTCTTATGCCGCTCACCGGCCGTACCCACCAGTTGCGTGTTCACCTTGCGAGCATCGGCACGCCAATCCTGGGTGATGCCAAATACGGCGGAAAGAATGCATTTCTGCCCGGCCTGTCCACGAACCTGCACCTGCATGCGCGCCGACTGATCGTGCCGGGTCCGGACGGCCAGCTCGACGTGTCTGCGCCGCTCCCGCCGCACATGGAGGACACCTTTGCGTTTTTTGGGTTCGATCCAGAATCGGTGAACGCGTCGTTCGATGACGATTTCTAAATAATTTTCAGGTTAACATTGCATCGATTTGTCACGTGACCACCGTCACTGCGTTCGAGGTATCGGTCCATCTAAGATCGAAGATAGATCATGCGACCGACCAGCCCGCAGAGATTGGAGGAAACAATGACCAAGATTACCGCTAACTCGATGAAATGCGCCTCGGTCGGCGGTTGTGCCCATACCGCCGTAGTACACCTCGCCCCACACAAGGCTGACCCGGTCGAGGAGAGTCATCAAACGACTCCTACGACCCAGTCAAGCGCTGTTAAAACCAAGACCAATAGCGAGTAAGGAACGGTCCTAGTCCGTACCAGAACCTGCTCGCCTCCTCGGGGCCTGTCCGCCGAAAAGCTCCGCCCATGGGACTGGGGTTCGCATTCGCCCAATTGCCGCTTGTAGACACCACCCTTGGCACTTAGTTGGGGTTAAACTCCGAGCACTGGGAATGGCTCACATTTTATCTCGGACTTTTTGCGGTCTCACGAATGGCCAATCCTTTACGCCTCGCCGTTTTCGACTGCGACGGCACCCTCGTCGATAGTCTCCGTGTGATTGCCGCGGCGGCTGCCGAAGCGTTCACCAGCATAGGCTTGCCGGCTCCGGCCGCGGCCCAGGTGCAGGCATTTATCGGGCTGCCCCTTATCGAAGCGCTCGACCGTTTGGCGCCCGCCGGGGCGGATCGGGAAGGCTTGCGAGATCGCTATGTCGAGGCTTACCGCGCGCTGATTGCCGATCCCGCCATGCACGAGCCTTTGTACGAGGGGGCCGCCGCCGCTCTCGACGAAATCGAGGCTGCGGGCGTTCTGCTGGGAATCGCCACTGGCAAAGGCCGCCGGGGTCTCGATGCGGTTCTCGATCGGCACGGTTTGAGCGACAAGTTCGTTACCCTGCAGACCAGCGATAGCGGGCCCGGCAAACCCAACCCCGCGATGTTGTTGATCGCCATGTCGGAAGCCGGCGTGGCGCCCAGCGAAACGGTCATGATTGGTGATACCACCTTCGACATTGTCATGGCCGGCAGCGCCGGTGTCGCTGCAATCGGTGTGGGATGGGGGTATCATGCACCGGCGGAATTAAGCTCGGCCGGCGCGGCATATCTTGCGACCGATTTCACGCAGATCCCGCCGGCGGTCGAGCGGCTGACAGGTGGCAACCATGCGATTGGTTAAGCGGCTGATGATTGCCGCATTGTTGCTTCTCGTCACGGCGGTGGGCGGGTTCGCGGTGTTCCTGGCGACCGCCGATTTCAGCGATTACAAGGATACAATCGCCGCACAGATCAAGCAGGCAACCGGACGCAACGTGCGGATCGGCGGCAAGATCGACGCCGACCTGCTATCGCTGAGCCCCGCCGTCGTGGTCAATGACCTGAGCATCGCGAATACTAATTGGGGGACTGCCAAGGCGATGGTGCGGGTCAAGCGGCTCGAGGTTCAGATCGCGTTGCTGCCACTGCTGAGCGGCAATATCAGCGTGAAACGCATGATCGCGATTGAGCCTACGATCTTTCTCGAAACCGACGCCAAGGGCCAGCGGAACTGGGTGTTTTCCCCCCGTACCGCCAGCGCTGCAAAAGTCAAACGCACCGGCAAGCTAGCATTTAATGAGGTGCGAGTGGTGCGGGCGCGCATCTCCTATCGCGATGGCTCGACCGGCGATATCGATCGTTTCGGCATCACCCAATTGACGCTGACGGCCAAAAATATGACCAGCCCTGTTCGCTTCAATTTGGTCGGCTCCTTCGATCGCAAGGAAATCTCCGTTAAGGGGCGGATCGGATCGATGGACGATCTCGTCAATGGTCGGGCTGCCGCGGTCCGTTTCGAGGCGCGATTCGGCGGCAGCGATCTTGCCGGCAATGTCGTTGTGCAATCGGCTGCGAAGATCGCGATCAAAGGCACGGTAAGTTCCCGGCGTCTCGATACTTCGGATTTCGGTCCACCGGGGACCGACAAGCGCCTATTTGGGGAGGATCCGTTGCCGGTCGGGTTGTTGCGAGTCGCCAACCTCGATATCGCCTTCAAGGCAAGCAAACTCAAGCTCGGCCGCACCGTGCTCGAAGGGGTCAGCGCGACGGTGCGTATCCACAACAGTGTGCTGACGGTTGAAAATTTGTTGGCAAGCTTGACGGGCGGCAAGCTCGTCGGCAAGTTCCGCCTCGATGCGGTAGCTCGACCGGCCCGTATTACAGCAAAACTTGATCTGCGCGGTGTCAGCCTGAGCAAATTGAAGCGCTCGGTTTCCGGGCCCATGACCATCAAACTTGATGTGCGGGGTAGCGGCGAGTCGCCCCGCGCCATTGCCTCGACGCTTGCCGGCCGGGTTGCCCTAATTGGAGGGCCGGGCCGCGTCACCGATGACGCCCTCGCCCTAGTCACATTTGGAACCGGAACGATTTTGAACCTCCTGACGCGCGGCTCGGTGCGTTCAGAGCGGGTCAATTGTGTCGTAGCGCGTTTCGATTTCGTTGGCGGTATTGGGCGCAGCAGGGTCGTTGTCATCGATACCGCGCGGCTGACATACATTGGCCGGGGAACGATCAGTCTTCGCAACGAATCGATGAACATCCTGATGGTGCCGGCGACCAAGGATATTGGGTTGGGCGACGTCACCCTACAGCCGATCCGCATTTCCGGCCCCCTGCGCAGCCCCGGCGTTAGCGTCGATTCGAGTGCTGCGGCGAAGGAAACGGCGAAGAATATATTCGGCATCGCCGGCCGCACGCTCAATTTCGTTGGCTCATTGTTTGGCGTGACCAAGGGGCCGAAGAGGCGCGGAAACCCCTGCCCCAGCGCCATCGCGCTGGCACAGGGTACGGCGCCGGCCACAATTTCCATCGGAGCCGGGGGCCAAAAGTCCACCAGGCCGAAGGCCAGGCGGAAAAAAAATCTGCTGCAACGCCTTAACCCATTCGATTGATCCCAAATGAGGCGGTTCTACAAAGTCGTCTCGGTTGCCCGGGAAGGGGACGCATTCACTGTGACCCTCGACGGCAAAAAGATGCGGACGCGCGCCAAGGCTCCGTTCCATTTGCCTAACGAGGCTTTGGCGAGGGCGATCGCAAACGAATGGGAGGATCAGGGAAGCACGATCAAACCGCAATCGATGCCCATTACCCGCTTGGCGGGAACAGCCATCGACCGGGTATCGCCGGCACGGTCCCGTGTCATCGACGAGCTGGCGGCCTATGGGGAAACCGATTTGCTTTGCCACCGTGCCGATCGCCCTGCCGAGTTGGTGACGCGCCAAGATACGGCCTGGCGACCCCTGCTCGATTGGGCGGCGCAGAAGTATTCTGCCGACTTGAAAGTGACCATCGGAATATTGCCCCAACCTCAGCCGAAGCAGGCCCTGGCCGCTCTGCGGGGGGCGGTTGCCGGCTTCGACGATATGATGCTCGCTGGCCTGCACTCGGCGACCACTGCCTCTGGCTCGTTGATCATCGGTCTGGCGCTGGCCGAAGGGCGGATCGATGCCGCGGGCGCCTTCGAGATCTCGCAAGTCGACGAAACCTTCCAGATCGAGCGTTGGGGCGAGGATGCCGAGCTTGAGGAACAGAGGGCCGGCATCCGCGCGGATATGGAGTCGACGGCGATATTCATACGGTTCCTATCCGACCAAGGCGCAAAAGGCGGATGATGGCGTAAACTAACCGATCGCCCTCGCTGGCGCTCGCTCGCACCGCATGGTATTGGCAAGAAAGTTGAAATCTTGTGGAAGGATCGCTGGATGCAGGACATCATCCGCGAGCTCGATAAGAGGCGCGCCGCGGCACGGCTCGGGGGCGGCAAGACGCGAATTGAGAACCAGCATAAGAAGGGTAAGCTGACCGCTCGCGAGCGTGTCGAACTCCTGCTCGATGAAGACAGCTTCGAAGAGTACGACATGTTCGTCGAGCATCGCTGCAATGATTTTGGCATGGCCAAACAGAAGGTGCCGGGCGACGGGGTGGTGACCGGCTGGGGCACAGTCAACGGTCGCTTGGTGTTTGTATTCAGCCAGGATTTCACCGTCTTCGGGGGAGCGTTGTCGGAGTCCCACGCCGCTAAAATCTGTAAGATCATGGATCAAGCGATGAAAGTCGGCGCGCCGGTTATCGGGATCAACGATTCCGGAGGCGCGCGCATCCAGGAAGGAATAGATTCGCTGGCCGGCTACGCGGAAGTATTCCAGCGCAACGTGCTCGCATCGGGGGTTGTACCGCAGATCTCAATGATCATGGGACCGTGCGCGGGCGGTGCGGTCTACTCACCGGCGATGACCGATTTCATATTCATGGTCGAGGACAGCTCCTACATGTTCGTCACTGGCCCCGACGTGGTCAAGACAGTGACCCACGAGGAAGTGACGCGCGAGGAGCTAGGCGGTGCGATCACCCATACAACCAAGTCCGGGGTTGCCGACCGCGCCTTCGAAAACGATGTTGAGGCGCTCCTCCAGTTGCGGCGATTCATCGACTTTCTGCCGGCCTCGAACCGCGAGAAGCCTCCGAGCAGGCCGACCTCCGATGTTGCCGAGCGTCAGGAACCTTCGCTCGATACGTTGGTGCCGGACGATCCGCACAAACCCTACGATATAAAGGAGCTGATTGAGAAGGTCGTGGACGAGGGCGATTTTTTTGAGCTGCAACCCGAATTCGCCAAGAACATCGTTATCGGCTTCGCTCGGATCGAAGGCTCGACGATCGGCATCGTGGCCAACCAGCCGATGGTGCTGGCCGGCTGCCTCGATATTGCCTCGGCGACCAAGGGTGGCCGCTTCGTTCGATTCTGTGATGCCTTCAACATTCCCATCCTGACCTTCGTCGACGTGCCGGGTTTCCTGCCCGGGACCGCTCAAGAATTTGGCGGTATCATCAAACACGGTGCCAAATTGCTCTACGCCTATGCCGAGGCGACGGTGCCCAAGGTCACGGTTATCACCCGCAAAGCCTACGGTGGGGCCTACGACGTCATGGCCTCGAAGCATCTACGCGGCGATGTGAACTATGCCTGGCCGACTGCGGAGATCGCCGTGATGGGGCCGAAGGGGGCGGTCGAGATAATCTTTCGTGACGACCGTGGCGATACAGAAAAGATCGAAATGCGCGCCGAGGAGTACCGAAAGAAGTTCGCCAATCCTTTTATCGCCGGCCACCGGGGTTTCATCGACGATGTCATCATGCCGCACAATACGCGGCGGCGTGTCGCCCGGTCCTTCGCCATGTTGCGCGAGAAGAAGCTGGAAAACCCGTGGAAGAAACACGGAAACATACCGCTCTAGCTGCCGTTTTGATCAGTCGGTGGCGTTATTGACCGACCAGCGCGAAGAGCGGAAAGCACCTCGCCGGCGCGTGGGTGACCTCGGCCATCATCTGAAAGGCTATTTCATTGCAACAGTAGTTTTAGTGCCCATCAACGTGCTGACCGCGCCCGATGAAATCTGGTTCGTTTTGCCGATGGTGGGGTGGGGCGCTTTACTGGCGCTCCATGCGGCTCGTGCGACGAGCCTGTTCGGCGGAAGTTGTTGATCGGTGCGCGCGCCTAAAACTGGCCGGCTTCGCTCCGGCGGTAGGATTCAATCCGAGACACGACATCCTTGCCAACACTTTGCGTGAATGCACTGGGGTTGCTGTAAGCCGACCACAGGGCATCGCGGGCATCGGAAAACCGCCTGGACATTCCAGGATTGCGTGGCTGGAGCAACGTGACCACACGCGAGTGCAATCCGATGAATCGCTCGCGCATTTGTGCTATGCTCTTGCCGTTCGCGTCCTGGTGATACCAGTAAAAATCTTCGGTGAACCGATTTATACGCCGTTGCAGTTTTAGCTTGGTCCACAGGCCGATACCCTCGGCCCGGAGCAACATTCTTTGCATCGCCTTGACGCTGATGCCACCGGACATCGTTACGAAGGCCTGATTCTGGCCTTTCGATTGCGACTCGGCGCCGGTCGAGACAGGTGGGAAGACGATGATACCCAATATAAGGAAGCAGAGTGCGAAGCTACACAAACGAAGGCGGCTCTCGCTCGAAAATCCTATAGTGGCGCGTTTTGTAAACACGTCGTCCATTCCCCGTCTTGCCGTGGTTGCCGAAGCAACCTTATCTGGTTGCAATCGCAACCTTGTTGGCGGGTTTATAAGCGTCCATGTGTAGACGAAGTATGAATTCTTCCCGCAATTTATGACGAAATCGGCGAAAATGAAGCGGTAATTCCGCTATGCTGATCGGTCAATCTTATTGGCCTTAGGCATTAGATGTGGCTGCCGGGAAATTCCGGTTCTGCACGCGTTTGCGCGCACTACGCGGCGAACTCGCCGGATGCCGGGGCATAGACCTCTAGCGGCTCGGTGATGCCGCTGACGGTATGGTGCCCCAGCGAATCCCAGGCGATGGGGAGGGTATCGGCAAATTTTGCGCTCACCAGAATCGGTCGATTGAGCGTCTTGGTCAGGGATTCGAGCCGCGCAACCGTATTGACCACCGGGCCGACGACCGAAAATGAAAGGCGCTCCGGCACGCCGATATTGCCGAACACGACATCGCCGACATGAAGGCCGAGACCGAAGATAAGAGGGTCGGCACTCCGCTTCGCTCGCGCCTTGTTGGTCATCGCAAGCCGCGTTCCCGCCTTTGAGCTCGCTTCGAGCGCTTTCTTGCAACCGTCAGCGGCCCCGTCCTCTCCCTCGCCGATTGGAAAGATTGCCAACACCGCATCGCCAATAAAGCTGAGTACATCGCCACCGGCTTCCAAAACGGCGCCGGCCGTAGCCTCGAAATAGTCATTGAGCGCGCGGATGTAATCGGCCGAATCGAGGGTCTCGGACATCCGGGTCGAGCCGCGCAAGTCACTATACCAGATGACCGCATGCAGGGTCTCGCCATCACCACGGCGAATTTGTCCATCAAGGACGCGGAGCCCGGCGCTTGGACCAAGATAGGTGGTCACCACATTGCGGGCGACTTGGCCACGAATACCCATCTTGCAAGCAACGGCGAGGCGGGTTTTGAGCCGGGTTAGTGATTCGATTTCGGCATCGGTGAAGCCAACCGCGCGGTCGGTGACCCAGGATCCGATGATGCCGTCTTTCGAATCCGTATCGAAACGCTCCAGGAATGCGATGTAGTCCGTGCCGCCGGAGGTCTTGATTTCCTTGAGTATCGGAAAATCAAGAAGCGCTTCCTCCCCCGTTAACCGACGCCGCATGATCGGCATGCGGCGTTCGATCATGTAGTGCAGCGGGCTAAGCAACCAGCGCTCCGGGGGCGGCTTGTCGGTGTGTGGAAATCGTTCGACCTGCAATTCCTGACCTCGAACCCAGGTTATGCCGACACCGCTGAACAATGGGTGCAAGGTGCGGTATGAGATATGGCCGCGAAGCAACGGCAACCCCGCTGCCAGGAGTCGCTCGCAACAACCGACGAACAGCGTTTCAATCGACGCTTCACCGAGGGCTTGATCCATCAGCCAGTCGGCGACTTGATCAAGGAGCGGCAAGGGATTCACCGGTCCGCTTGGGGCGGTTTCAATCCGCCCCGGCGCTGGGTCTGGATTTTCAGCCATGCCGAAACATACCGCCCTTTACCGAAGCGCGGAAAGGTCGAGTTGCTGCTGTTCGCCGAACCAGGCCTCATGGTTGGTATGCTCAGTGATATCGTCACCGCATCGTTGTCGTCTTCTGATGTGGATTTCTGAAACGCCGGTTCAAGAATTGGGGACTAGCGCTTTCAGCCTACTTCCTCGACCCCGAACCCCATGATAGGTTCGCGCGCCCATGTTCAAGAAACTCCTGATAGCGAATCGCGGCGAAATCGCCTGCCGGGTAATCCGATCCGCCCGGCGGATGGGTATCAAGACCGTCGCGGTTTATTCCGAAGCCGACGCCGGCGCCCTGCATGTCGAGATGGCCGACGAGGCGGTGGCGATCGGCCCTGCCCCGGCTGCGCAGAGCTATCTCTCAATCGAGCGCATCGTGGCCGCGGCAGCCTCAACCGGAGCCGAAGCGGTTCATCCGGGTTACGGTTTTCTTTCGGAAAATCCGGGATTTGCGGTTGCCCTGGATAAGGCGGGGATTGTTTTCGTCGGTCCACCTGTCGCCGCCATCAAATCGATGGGCGACAAGATCGCCTCCAAGAAGCTGGCGGCCAAGGCCGGCGTGGCGACGGTCCCGGGGCATTTGGGATTGGTCAAGTCCGCCGAGGATGCAGCCCGGATCGCGCGCGATATCGGCTACCCAGTCATGATCAAAGCTTCAGCTGGCGGCGGCGGCAAGGGTATGCGCATCGCTTGCAACGAGGCCGAAGCAAAGGAGGGTTTCAGCTCGGCCCGCAACGAAGCCAAATCCAGTTTTGCTGACGACCGCATCTTCATTGAGAAATACATCGAGCAACCGCGCCATATCGAGATCCAGATCCTCGCCGACGGGCATGGAAATGTGATCCATCTGTGCGAGCGGGAATGTTCGATCCAACGCCGTCATCAGAAGGTAATCGAAGAGGCGCCCTCGCCTTTCGTCGATACCGCAATGCGCGATGCCATGGGGGCGCAGGCAGTGGCGCTGGCTAGAGAGGTCGACTATCGCTCAGCGGGGACCGTCGAATTCATCGTCGATCGGAAGCGAAAATACTATTTTTTGGAAATGAACACCCGGCTTCAAGTCGAGCATCCCGTAACCGAGTTTGTCACTGGTCTCGATTTGGTCGAGCAGATGATCCGCATAGCCGATGGCGAGAAGCTGTCAATCGCTCAGAAGGATGTTCGCATCGAGGGGTGGGCGATTGAAGCGCGGATCTATGCCGAGGACCCGAGCCGCGATTTCCTGCCCTCGATCGGCAGATTGGTGCACTACAATCCACCTGAGGAAGACGATTGCGTACGCATTGATACCGGCGTCCGCGAAGGCAGCGAAATCGGCATCCATTACGACCCCATGATCGCCAAGCTGATTGCAGGCGGCGATGACCGGCAGGCCGCCGCTGATCGCTTGGGCGCGGCGCTCGATGCTTTCCGCATACGCGGGGTGAGCCACAATATCGGTTTCCTCGCTGCGTTGGTCGAGCATCCGAGGTTCCGTGAAGGCGCTTTGTCGACAAACTTCATCGCCGAGGAATACCCCGATGGCTTTGACGGCGGAGATTTGTCGGCCGATGCATTGGTCAGGCTGTCCGCCGTGGCGGCGGCGGCACAGCGCCGCTACGCCGAACACGAAGCCTCGATTACCGGTGCCTTGCCGGGCCACGAGATGCGGGTGCCGGATCGTTTCGTCGTATTCATCGGCGAGGAGCGATGCGAGACCAGGATTTCACCGGCACCAGGCGGCTACGACATTGAAATCGCTGGCGCGGATGTTCGACTCGAATCCGCGTGGCAGATTGGCGAGCCGATTCTCCACGGCTTTCTGGACGGCGAGGCGCTGAGCGTGCAGATCGACAGGGTAGGAGTGGATTTTCGCCTTTCCCACCGCGGCGTCGCGCGGCTCGTGCGAGTGGTATCGCCGCGTACTGCCGAGTTTACCGCCAGAATGCCGGTGAAAGAGGTCCCCGATCTCTCCAGGTATCTGCTTTCGCCGATGCCGGGGCTGCTTTCCTCACTGGCGGTGGTGCCGGGGCAGGAGGTCAAGCCGGGTGACACCCTTGCCGTTGTCGAGGCGATGAAAATGGAGAACATCCTGCGCGCCGAACGCGTGGGTGTGGTGCGCGAACTACACGCTGGCCCTGGTGATTCGCTCGCTGTCGATCAGATGATCATCGAGTTCGAATAAATCGGCTAATCCAGATGTCGAGCGTGACCGGGGATCGCAATCTCGCCGGGAAGCCTCGGGTCGGGCACGGGCTCGCCCACGGTGAGGCGGATTGGCACGACTCCGGCCCATACCGGCAGCGCATAGTCGGGCTCATCGTCGATCGGAGGGCCGGACCGAATCTTTGCCGAGGCTTCGGTGATTGGCAGTGAGAGCACTCTCGTTGCCTTGAGCTCCTGGCGATTTGGCCCGCGAACCTCCGCCCAGCGGCCGGGGGCGAGCCGTTCGCTGAAAGCTTCCAGCGCCGCCAATTTGTGAACGGGATCGGTGACCTCCTCGGCCTGCCCGTAGATGATGACCGAGCGATAGTTCATCGAATGATGAAACGTCGAGCGCGCCAGCACGAGCCCGTCGAGCAGGGTGACGCAAAGGCAGCACGAAACGCCGTCCTTGAGCGAAAGGAGCATCCTGTTTTTGCTCGATCCGTGGATGTAAACCCACTCGCCCATGCGCCAGTGGGCGGTTGGAATCATCGCCGGCGCGCCTTCGTGCTCGAACCCGACATGGGCGATCAACGCTTCGTCGAGAATTAGCTCGATAGTATCTCGATCGTACGCCCCCCGACCGGGAAGGCGCTTGACACGGGTCCGGTCGGTTTTCGTGATCTCGGACATGGGGTGAATTTCCTGAAAAGATATTGTGTCCAGTTGGACGGACGTTAGAGGCTCCGACCGCCGATCGAAAGGGGGTATCGTGCTCTAGGCCGAGAGCCCACAAGGACTGCCGAGGCTATGATGGATAAAACCGGACCAGTGGCAATACGATTGCGAATCCGCGGTCGTGTCCAGGGTGTGTGGTATCGCGGTTGGATGGTCGATGAGGCGCGCGACCATGGTCTTGCCGGTTGGGTACGAAACCGGCGCGACGGCAGCGTTGAGGCTCTGATCATCGGCCCGGAGCCGGCTTTGCGCGAAATGATAGCGAGATGTCACCACGGGCCAAGATCAGCGCACGTTGAGGACATAGAGCAAACGATCCTCGACGATTTAAGCGCCGAGGAATACGCCATACAGGGGTTTGCGCAATGCCACTCTCTGTGAGCACGGCGTTGGCGCTCGGCGGGACAAATGGTATACAAATCCCGTGTTTGGGGGAGCATAAATCAGAGGCGTTTCGATGACAGGCAAGGGTTCTTACACGATCGACAATATCAAGAACTTCGTCGGCGAGGAGATCGGCGTGACCGAGTGGCTGACTATCGATCAGGGCAGGGTCGATCGCTTCGCTGATGTTACCGAAGACCACAATCCGCTGCATGTCGACGAGGCCTTCGCCAGTGAGGGACCCTTCGGCAAGACCATCGCGCATGGTTTTCTGACCCTCTCGCTGCTCACAAGATTCGCCGAGCTCAACAATTTCATGCCGATCGGGGTGAAGTACGGCATCAATTATGGATTCGAGCGGATCCGGTTCATGGCTCCAGTGCCGGTCGGATGCCGAATACGCAACCGGCAGACGCTGCTCGGCGCAGCCGATAAAGGCAAAGGCCGCATCGTCCTACGCACCCGCAATGCTATTGAGATCGAGAACGCTCCAACGCCCGCGCTCCTAGCGGACTGGCTGGTCATGGCAATCCGCGAGGATGCCGGCGCCGAGCCGGTGGCCACCAACGCCGCTGAATGAGACTCTTAGATGCAAATTGAACGTTGGCTATAGCGCCATCGTGTCAGCGTAGGCTGCCTTAATCGCGGCGTCGAGTTCGGCCATCGTGACCGGGATATTGAGATCGGCGAGCGAGGTCACGCCGTAATTTCCGGAGGCGATCCCGCAGGGCACGATGCCGTCGAAGTGGCTGAGGTCGGGATCGAGATTGATGGCCAACCCGTGATAGCTCACCCAGCGCCGCACTCGTACACCGATCGCTGCGATTTTGTCCTCACTTCCGTCGTCACGGGTGACCCAGATACCAATGCGGTCGGCCTTACGCTCGCCGGTCACGTTGAAGCGGGCGAGGCTTGCAATCACCCAATCTTCCAGCGCGTGGACGAAGGCGCGGATGTCGCTGCCGCGCCGTTTGAGGTCGAGCATTGCGTAAGCGACCCTCTGGCCGGGCCCGTGATAAGTGAACTGCCCGCCGCGCCCGGTGCGATGGACCGGGAAGCGGTTCGGGGCAAGGAGATCCTCGTTCTTAGCGCTGGTGCCCGCGGTGTAAATAGGCGGATGCTCCAGCAGCCAGACGGTCTCGGGTGCGGACCCAGCACGGATCGCCGCGACCCGATCTTCCATGAAGCAGACAGCATCCGCATAGTCGACCAGCGCCTTGCCGACGCGCCATTCGGTGGTGTTCTCCTGGATCGCCGCCCCGGCCGTATCCATGGCCATTGCCCGTTCTTGTGGTAACCCATGCAGTCTGTTATGCCGCGCCGGTGCTGCGGATCAGCGCTGGCGTTGGGATTATGACTGCAATTGGGGTGTGTTTGCACCGGGTCAAGCGAGAGTGGGAGAGGATCTGTGGCCGAAGCAACCAAGGCCGTGGGTGGCGCTAAAACCGAGGCGATTTATGGGCTGACCACCGGTCTAGCCCGCGCAATCCGCGCGGCGCTTGACTCCGGTGACGACGAGCGAGTCCGCGGGCTTGTCGGACCACTTCATTATTCCGACCTCGCTGACCTCATCGAACGCTTCAACCCTGGCGACCGGCGCGCCTTCATCGAGATCATGCGCGGGCGGCTCGATGCCGAAATGTTGGCCGAGCTCGATGAGGCGGTGCGCGATGAAGTGGTTGCCCAGCTTGGCGCAAAAGAAACCGCAGCGGCAGTTACCGAGCTTGATTCCGACGATGTGGTCCATGTCATCGAAGACCTCGACCAAGTAGTTCAACAGCAGGTGCTCGAGGCTTTACCAGCTGAAGACCGGGCCCTGGTCGAGGAAAACCTCGCTTATCCCGAAGATAGCGCAGGCCGCCTCATGCAGCGCGAGCTGGTCGCCA
>JAPULJ010000406.1 GCA_027295145.1 Alphaproteobacteria bacterium
CGGAGAGCGTCTCCGAGCCGTCGGTGTCGGTGAGCGCCGCGGTGATGCTGAGCGCGATCGCCGTATCTTCCGATCCACTGGCATCGGCAACCGTCAGGCTCGGCGCATCGGCATCGGCGACGACGGTCACGTTGATCCTTCCCGTCGATGTTGCGGCGACGGTCACGTTGAATGTCCCTGTGGTGCTCGTTGCGGTCACCGTCAACGAGAAGTCAGCATCGCTGTCGCTCGGCGGGGTGATCGTCAGCCCGGCGAGCTGCGCCGGGGTCAGCGTCCAGGTCCCGTCGCCGTTGTCGGTCCCCGCCGACAAGCTCGCACCACTGGGCACGCCGGCGATGGTGACGGAGAGCGTCTCCGAGCCGTCGGTGTCGGTGAGCGCCGAGGTGATGCTGAGCGCGATCGCGCTGTCTTCGGCGCCGCTGGCATCGGCAACCGTGAGGCTCGGCCCGTCGGCATCGGCGGCGACGGTCACGCAATTGCCAGCGGTCCTCATCAGGCATCATCCATCGGTTTTTGCAAAACGACGTCGGGCACTCCTTGTGACACCAGGACACCCTTGTCGAACACCAACAGACGATCCGCCAACTTCATATGACTGGGCCTATGGGTCACGATGAAGACCGTTTTCTTCCCGCGCAATTTGGCGATCTGCTTCATGAACGCCTGGTCTCCGCGCTCATCGAGCGCGTCGCTTGGTTCGTCGAACAAGAATATTTGGGTTTGCTTGAGATAGGCACGCGCCAGTGACAGTCTTCGCAGGAACCCTGCTGGCAAGGTCCGCACCGTCTGGTCGCCAATTCGTGTATCGAACTCGGACGGGAGTTGGAGAATGTCCTGAAGGACACCGGCATCCCGCGCAGCGCGCCGCAGCGCCTTGTCCGAGGCCACCGGATCGGCGAGTCGGAGGTTCTGCGCGATCGTCCCATAGAAGAAGTCGGTCTTCTGCGGGACATAGGCGATCTGGCGTCGCAGTTCGATCGGATCGATCTGCCGTACGTTGAGACCGTCAATCAGCACGGCTCCGCCCTGTGGATGATATAGCCCAAGAATGAGCTTGAGGATCGAGGACTTCCCCGACCCGTTCGGCCCGATGACTCCGATCACCTCACCGGGCTCGACGTCGAAGGCGACGCCGAAAAGCGCTGGCTCCGTATAGGCGCTGTATCGCAGGCTGATCTGGGCAAATGTGACACGGCCGGCAAACCGCTTCTGCGATGCTTGCGCAGCTTGATGCTCGCGCTCTGGCGGCACGCTCATCAACTGGTTGACTTGCCGAAAGGCGCTTCGCACTTGGTTTAGCTTCGGCAGGCTGAGAAACCCTGTCTGTAGCGGCCCGAGCGCGCGCCATACCAGCATCATTGTCGCGATGAGCGCGCCCAAGGTCATGTCGCCGTCGAGCACGCGCAAGGTCCCGAAGGCAAGCGTCGCCGTACCGGCGATGATCATCAATATGTACCCACTGGTCTGCAAAAGGGCACTGTTTCTGCTCATTTCGAAGCCGGACATGGCGGATTGCGAAGATAGGCCTCTGAAGCGTTCTGCCCACACCGTCTCAGCGCCTGCGGTCTTGATCGAGCGCATTTTGGAGAAAGCTTCCACAATGAAGCCTTGCCGCTCGACAGTCGCTTTGGACGACTGCGCAATGCTGTTGCGGATGCGGGGCGATAATATCACAGCGACTAGCGCGAATAACGCCATTAGCACGACCGGGATCGCCGCCAGCGGGCCAGCGAGCCACAGGATCGCCCCTAGGATCAGTGGAACGAAAGGCAATTCCAGATAGATCACGGCGATCGGGCCTGCGAAAAATTCCCGCGACCTCTCGAACTGCTTTATGCGCCCGATCTGTTCCGCTACGGTCACGGACTCAGTTCGATCCGCCGACAGATTGAGGATGTGTTCGAAGGTATTGGTTCCAACGATCATATCGAAGCGTGCCCCGATATGTGCGAGCATATGCGCCCGGACTGTCCGGAAAACCAAATCGAAGCCCAGCACGATCACGATCCCCGCACCAAGCTGGACAAGTGTCGACAGCGACCCCGTCGAGACCACCCGGTCGTAGACTAGCATCACGAAGATCGGCACAGCGAGCGCTAAGGCGTTCAGCAGAAAAGTAAATAACAGCAGTGAGTAAACCAGAGGACGGAACCGACGCGTCAAAGTCGAAAGCCAGCGGTCCGGCCTTGTCCTCGCTGAAGGTGCTAGTTCGTTGTCCAGCCGAGAGACGAAATACGCAATTCCGGTGATTCCAGGGTCGGCCAGAATGCTGATTTTGCCGCTACCGCTATCGAAAACATGGATCCCGTTAATGTCTACCAGCGTCACGACCATTGGGACGCCGTTATCGGGAACATAAATGCAGGGAGCCAGCCGTGCGTCGATCCGGCTCAGAGGAATTCTATGCGATGTGGTGGCGAAGTTGAGGTTCGCCAGCGTATTGCGAAAGCCAACCAGATCCAGAGACGTCGCGAAATGCGGCAACGCCTCGGCAACGAGAACGGGATCGCCGCGCCAGATCAAGGCCTCCAGAAGCGGCATGAGGCAGGCGGCAAAGTGTGAACTGGACTGTATCTTGCCGATCTTACCTTCTCGGAGGGCGTCCTGCAGGGTCTGCGGTGCTCGCTCTTCGACAGTGTGAGATTGGGCGGCCTGGGCCATCAGGAAGCCACTTTTGCCAGACCGTCGATGCGACGCGATGAGGGAAGCGCGAGCTGCCTGAGTTTACCAGCTTCGAGATTATAGACCTGGTCGGCCAACCGCAGAACCGAGGGTCGATGGCTGACGATCACGATGGTGCTGGTGCCCTTGCGGTCTTTCAACGCCCGGCGGATCAGGTCGCTGCCTTTTGAATCGAGGAAGGAATCGGCTTCGTCAAAAAGGATGATGGGGGCGTTGGATACCAGCGCTCGGGCAATAGTGATCATTTGTACGGTGCCGGCAGGAAGCTTCTCCACGCTGCTGTCGCCGACCTCAGTCTGATATCCTTTGGGCAGCCGCGCGATGACCTTGTTGAGACCCACCGCCGTAGCGACTTCGAGAGCTCGGTCAATGGCCTCCCCGCCGCTGAAATTAGTCAGATTATCGAGGATCGAACCGCGGTACAGCACCCCGTGCTGCGGCATATAGGCAATCTGTTTACGCACGCTGACAGGGTCATAGGCACTTGCCAGGTGGTTGTCGATCATAATGCGACCGCTGGTTGGACGACGCACTCCGAGGATTAGCCCGAGTATCGTCGACTTGCCACTTCCGTCAGCGCCCCGGATTGCAACAGTGGTGCCGGGTTCGATACGCAGAGTGACGCCGGTCAACAAAGGACTATCGTAGTTCTCGTGCGAGTAGTGGACACCGTACAAATAGATGCCACCGGCAATAAACGGCAGCTTCGGTAAATAGGCGGATCTCTCCGTCTTCATGTCGAGCACGGCGACGATGCGGTCCTTCGCGACCTGGACATTCTGGAACTGGGACCAAATCCCCATGGCGCGGAGCAGCGGTTGAAGACTACGCCCGGCGAGCATCATGCAGGCCGTGAGCCCGCCGATGGTGAGGCTGCCATCCATGACGAATAAACTCCCAAACCCGACGACAGCAGCCGGTGTCAGGTTCGATGCAAAAGCTCCAATGGTCTGCGCACGGCCGTTTAGGTGAATGACGTCATGTTCAGCTCTGCTGGAAGCCTCATGCAATCGCTCGTAGCGCCGTGCCATCTGCGCCTCCATGGCGAGGGCCTTGAGGGTGTGCACACCTGTCAGACATTCCACGATGAAGCTGTATCTGCGCTCGCCGACGGTATCGCGTGTCTTGAGCGCCGCCTTCAGGCGTCGGCCGGTGAGTCCTGCTGCCAAGGCAAATACCACCAAGATTATTAGTGGCACCAAGACCAGCGAGCCTGCCAGATAGCCGATTAGGCCAAGGAACAAAAGGGCAAACGGCAGGTCGATGAGAACCAGCGCCAACTGTCCGGAATAGAAATCTCGAAGAACATCAATGGCGGCCATTCGTTCCATGTGGGCGCCGGGAGCGATCTTCTCATAGCTGGCGAGGTCCGCTGAGAGGAATTGCTCCATCATGCAACAGCTCAAGTTATGTTCGAAACGCGCCGCAGCCCAACCATTCAAGTGCGCACGAGCAAGTCGTAGGATGGCGTCGATGATCAGGACGGCACCGACCCCGAGTATCAGCAGCACCAACGTGTCGCGTGAATTGTTTGGGATCACCCGATCGTAGATATGGAGGATCGAAAGTGGCAGCGCTAACGCAAGCAGGTTGAGAAATAATGTTGCCGCCAGGATCTCGAACCCTGCACCGTGCAGGCGATGAATCAGCTGATCGCGCGACACCAACGCGCGAAGTTTGGTGCGATCCCAGGTGTGTCTCTCCGCCATTGGTGGCGCGGGCGCGGTCATTAGTGCATGACTCTTTGGAATATGGCTCGGATCAGTCGCGTCGTACGGTAAGATATTGGTTTAATATAGTTAAACTTGCGTAAAATTAGACTTGGATATGCAAGGTGTTGTCCTGTCCCAATCACCGGATGCATTTGCTTGATTGTATGATGTGAGCATCCGAATTCATCGAAGAATAGGTTAATCGACCGTAGGATGCGTTTATCGGTCGAGGAAATCATAATTCGTTCCCTGTGAAAGACTCGAACTCCATTGATTTAGCTTGAGACCTCTCTGAATTGAAGTAATGAGATTTGCATGAAACTTTGGTTTTCGCGGTCGATTTCTTGCAATTTGCGATTCATTTCTCGGTCCATTTGTGTTTCCTTCAAGGCATTTCTTTTGGAGGATCGGATGCGAGCGAAACAGCAGCAAAATGCGCGGCATGACGACCTATTCCGCGCCCGCCTCGATCAGATCATCAACCTGAAGCATGCGCTTGTCGTGCTGGCCGACAAGATCGACTGGGCCTGGCTCGACGATGAGCTGGCGGAGAGTTTTTCCGACAGGGGCCGCCCGGCGGAGCTGGTGCGCTTCATGCTCGGCATGTTTACGTTGAAGCACACCTACGCGCTCTCGGACGAGCATGTCTGGGAGCGCTGGGTGCACGACCCCTATTTCCAATACTTCACCGGCGAAGAATTCTTCCAGCACGCGCTTGCGCACTAGCGCTCCGGCATGAGCCATTGGCGCAAGCGCATCGGCGATCACCTGGATATCCTTTTGCAGGAAAGCCTGCGCATCGCCCACGATACCGGCGCCTTGAAGAAGAACGATCTGGCCCGCGTCACTATCGACACCACGGTGCAGCTCAAGAACACCACCTTACCGACCGATGCCAAACTCCTTGAAGTAGCGATCCGCCAGTTGGGCAAACTGGCGAAGGAATACGGCGTGCCGCTACGGCAATCCTATGTCCGCGTCTCCAAGCGGGCGGCGATGATGACCGGGCGCTACGCCCACGCCAAGCAGTTCAAGCGGATGAACCGGCAGATCAAGTTCCTGCGCACCCGTCTGGGCCGGCTTATCCGCGACATCAGGCGCAAGACCGAAAGCGATATAGCATCAGATACCTAAATTTTCATATCTGCTTTCTCGCTGCCGACGTCGCCACCGCCACCGCGGCGTGAACCGTGTCGCCCACAAGCCACGCTTGGCCGCCCGCGCTTCAACCTCTTGGCGAACTATGACATCCCGTACCGGCGGTAGGCGAGCGCCCAGCCGCGCCTGATCAGCTCACCATCGATATCGAGCCTGCCGGCGTAGCAGACCGCAAGCGTACGTCGGAAGCGATCTCGGCCTTTCCCCACGCAGCGCACTTCCTGCCCGCCGATGAGGGACTACCGAATGGCGTTGAGCTTACACTCCGCGATAGGGTTGTAACGGCAGGTTTGAAGCGGCTTAGGGCAACGCCTTAGCCCCAATCTGCTATCTGGCAAGATGCGAAAAATGGGCGTGGCGGCAGCCTGTATTTGAACGCGAGCGACACATCGAACTTATAGGCCGTAGTGTACAAATGCGGTTATACCATTTGGATCTTGAATTCCATCAGGCCGCACGGGATGAAGTCGGGGCCGGCAGCGTCGGCAGCGCTTTTGTCGCGCCTGCCGTTCAAATAGCCGGTCTGGGCCAACTCGTTGGCGGTGACGGTATTGAGCCGCTCGAGAAGCTCATTTATCTGCTCCTCGTTCACGATCCCCGAGGTCTGCAGGGCGCCGCGAATATATTTCTGCGTTTGCGGTTTCACGGTGCCTTGCTTTTTAAACTCGTAGTCGACGATGCCGGCAACATAGCCGAGGAAATAGAGCTGTTGCTCGTGGCTCTGACCGAAACGCTCGCCAACGGTGGCAAGGGCCCGCTCAAGGAAATCGGTCAGCGCCACCGCGATCGGATCCTCGCGCCATTTGAGCTGGCGCCGTGTCGTGGTGAGGGTGTGCTCGTCGAGGTAGCTTGTAACGTCCTTGATCGCCCTATCGCGCCGCTTCTCGGCCTTTAGGCGGGCGTCGGAAGAGCTCCAGTAGCGAACCCGTTTCAGAAGTTGGTCGAGTGCCCCGTTCTTGAGAATGTAGTCATCACCGCCTGCCAGCAACGCCTCCTTGATATGGTCGGCATATTCGAGCGACGTGAGGAAAATGATCGGCATCCTGTACTCGCCGTTCGCGCGGATGCGCTTACAGGTCTCGATGCCGTTCATCTTGGGCATGATGATATCGAGGAGAATAAGCTTCGGCGTCACCCGGTAAAGCAGGCTAAGCATTTCGTGCCCATCGGACGCGGTGATGACGTTGTAGCCGTGGCAGCCGAGGAAATCGGCATAGAGCCGGCGGTGCTTGGCGGCGTCGTCTACAAGGATGATGGTGCCCTTGCTCATGCTCAATCTGCTTTGTCTGCTTTATCTACGTTTCTGTGTAGGGCCAGACGCGATCAAAGCCTGAAAACACGAAATAAATATTAATACGTATGGAGACGGGTTGCTCGGTGAGCTTGGCTTCGACGGCCTCATAGAGTTTCGTCGCGTCTTTGGCGCGAGCGACAACGAGAATTCGGGCGGTCAGTTTCGGTCGCGCTAGCTAAGAAAGTGATCAATGGTCTCCAGTAATTGGGCGATGGATATCGGCTTGGCAATGTAAGCCACGCAGCCGCCTTTTAAAATTTTCTCCTCATCCCCCTTCATAGCAAACGCGGTGACGGCGATGATGGGGATTGATTTCAGCGCGTCGTCCTCCTTGATCCATTTG
>JAPULJ010000407.1 GCA_027295145.1 Alphaproteobacteria bacterium
GGCGAAGGCCGTAGGCTTCGTCGTCCGCGAAATCGATGATGACGGCAAAGCGCTGCGCGTCGCGCAGCCATCCGCTGGTGGTCTTGATGGTTTGAAGCTCACCCAGCGACCCCGCTCGTCCTTGAGCGACACCGACACCGACGCTTTTCACCACACCCTTGAACACCCTGCCGGGAGCGACATCCAGCACCAGATCCACCGCATTTCCCGGTTTCACATGACCGAGGGTGTTCTCCCGCATGTTGGCCTGAATCCAGACATCGGTGCCGGACACGAAAGTCATGAGAGCCGTCCCTGTCTTGGCGTAGTGCCCCACATCTATCTTCAAATTCGTGATCAGTCCCAGACCCGGTGCATAGATCGTCGTGCGGTTGAGATCGATCTGCGCTTGCTCCAACGCCGCGACCGCGGATTTGAGCGCGGGGTTATCCTTGCCTTCCTTGCCGAGCTGCTCCTTCGCCCTCTCCAGCTCGGCCTCGGCAAGGGACACCTGGGCCTTGGCCTGCGCAAGCGTTTCCCGCATCCGGACTCGCTGGGCCTTCGACACGGTCCCCGGGTCTTGCTTGAACATATTCTCCACTCGGTCGAAGTCCTGCTGCGCTTTCCGAAGCCCCGCACGGTTGTCGGTAATCTTCGCCGCGGCTGATTTCACGCCCGCGGCACTGGCGCCGACCTGCTGCCCGGCCGTATCGAGGGCGGCCTGGGCTCGCCGCACGGCAATCTCGTAATTGCGTGGATCGATACGAAGCAGCGCTTCGCCGGTTTTGACTATCTGGTTGTTGTCCACGTTGACCTTGAGCACCCTGCCGGAAACTTCGGCGACTATCGGCACGATATAACCTTGAATCCGTGCCTCGTCCGTCCAGGGCGCGAAGCGATCCGCGGCGACGTACCAGACGAACAACACGATGATCACGCACACGACGATCAACGTCAGGCGGCGCACGGGGTCGGGCTTCTTGACGTTCTCGGCGTTGGCAGTGTTGGCGTCGGGGGGCGCGGGTTGTTGCTTCTCGAACTCGGGCGGTGAGCTGGACTCCGGTGCTTGCTCCGACTGCATTGTCGTGACGTCAGTGCGTTCAGTAGACATGGTTGGCTTCCGTCGGTGTCAGGTTTCTTCGCTTATTCAAGCGAAGAGCGGGCAGAACTCCTGGGTGACCTGCAGACTCTCGAAGGCTGCCTTTGAAATGCCTATGCTTCGAAGGCACAGACCGCGCCCGAACCGATGCCCCCATCATCGTCTCGGCTGCCGGTTGAGCTCACCTTGAATCCCCCTGGTTGTTCGGTGGCCTTCCTGGGCGCGTTATTCGTTCGCAGCAATACTACGAGACGGACCGGCTATCGACGTGACGGTTTCTTCCACTATCGTCTCCCGGCGGGGAGAATTAGCTTTCCTGTTCCGATAAGTCAATTGTAGTGGCTCGACGATTTTTCGCTTGGCGTGCAATGATCAGACCAATTCCCTGGTTTCTCCGTGTGAACCCGCACCTGTTGCGCCACCGGATAGCGCTTCTGCCCTGCTAGAGGCAGCGGCTTCGCAAGCCAGCGCCTATCGTGGGCGCGTGAGGGCGAGAAGCTGCTCTACCAACTGCCAAAGCCCCGTGCCGACGGCCAGAGCGTGCTCGAGCTCACCCGCCTCGCCGCGCTCATCCCGCCACCACGCCGTCATCGTCACCGGTATCACGGGGTTCTCGCCCCCGCGTGCCCGTAGGGTGCAACGCTCGCCTGCGCGTGCTCGTCACCGCTCACGCGGGACGACCCCTGCCCGGCGCGCTCGAGCCACCAAGCCCACGTCCCGCTCCTCGCCCATCGACAACTGCCGACGAGCCGACCAGGCCGCACCAGAGGTTCGCTACTCGAGCAGGGCCTCCACTGTCAGAATGGTAAAGATCCCGATTCGATCACCGACAGCCAGGGGCCTCCTGGTATCCAGTTTCTGACAGTCCAGCACGCTGCCGTTAACGGCCAATGCGATCTGGTAGCTCTTCTCCAGCTTCGCTTTGGCGGTCACCTCTATAGTGATTTCCACTTCCAACGCCGAAATGCTATCGATTCGAAGATTCCCCTTATCTGTGCCGGGATTCGCATCGAAGACCATGAGCGGAAGGGCGGTGATATCTGTAATCGTGGCGATCTCCGTATCGTGGACCTTCTTGCCCTTCTTACCCTTCTTACCCTTCTTACCCTTCTTACCCTTCTTACCCTTCTTGCCCTTCTTGCCCTTCTTACACTTCTTATCCAACAACATCGCCGTGACGACGTCGCCAGTCGCCCAACCAGTTTCCACGCCGGCGCTGAGAGTCACACTCAGTAATCCCTTGAAAACCGGAAGGCTGTCCAGCTTCGGGATGATGTCCACAATGCGATTAATGATCGCGTCCCCGCCCACGACGAGTTGTGCATGGTCGATCAGGTCCTGTATTTTCCTGATGCACTTGTCGAGCTCTTTGATCGCTTTGTCAGGCCTCCCATCGCGGGTCTTTTTTTCCGCCTCTCCAAGGCAAGCCAGCACTTTTTTGAGTTCCTTAGCGCGAATGTCGTTCAACGGGTCGGCAGCAAGAGCCTGCAGCTCGACAATGACATCTCTGATTGCGTCAGCGGGCGATTGTTCTCGATCGGCGATCTCGAAAACATAGGCCGCGCCCGAATTGCGAATCTCTTCACTGTCGAAAATAGCGCCGACGATGGCAGTGTCGACGCCGGCGGCCACGGCCGTCCCGAACTGGTCAAACAGCGTCGCATCGCTAGCCGTGAGTTTGAACACCTGGCCCCAATTGCCGGGCCCACCGGGGTCTCGCTCGAACACATAGGCCGAGCCCTTAATATCGAATTCGCCGTGATCGTCAAGAAACGCACCGATAACGGCGGTGCCGCCGCTGATGGCAACCGAAACTCCGAATCTGTCACCCGTCTGCGCGTCGCCGGCGGTCAGCTTGGTTTCCTGGGTCCAGCCGCCATTGTCATCTTGCATATTGCCATCTTGCGTGAAGACATAGGCCGCGCCCGAATCGATGCCCCTGTCATCGTCGAAACTGGCACCCACCACGGCGGTGTCGCCGCTGATGGCAACGGAGACCCCGAATTGGTCATCCGCGTCAGAATCGCTGGCCGTGAGTTTGAACACCTGGCCCCTATTGCCGGACCCACGCTTGAACACATAGGCCGAGCCCGCAGTTAAGATTTCGCCGAGATTGTCCGAAAACGCACCGATAACGGCGGTGTCGCCGCTGATGGCAACCGAAACTCCGAATCTGTCACTCGCCTGCGCGTCGCCGGCGGTCAGCTTGGTTATCTGGGTCCAGCCGCCATTGTCATCTTGCATATTGCCATCTTGCGTGAAGACATAGGCCGCGCCCGAATCGATGCCCCTTTCATCGTCGAAACTGGCACCCACCACGGCGGTGTCGCCGCTGATGGCAACGGAGACCCCGAATTGGTCATCCGCGGCAGCATCGCTTGCGGTGATTTTTTGGGTTTCAGTAACGGTCGAGGAGTTCGCTACGGCGATCTGTGCAAACGCGCACAAGCCGATGAGTGCAGCCGCACATGCGGAGACATCAAGAATCTTTCGGCGGATGATTTTGATC
>JAPULJ010000408.1 GCA_027295145.1 Alphaproteobacteria bacterium
TCTCGCTCGATTCCGGCATGCGCGTCGTCTTCATGGAAGAGTTTACCGAACTCGGCGTTGCGGCGGTGATCGCCGAGGCGCGCCGGGTCGTGGGCGATGGTCCGACCTATATCTCGTTCGATGTGGATGGGCTCGACCCGGTCTATGCGCCGGGCACCGGGACCCCCGAGGTGGGCGGCCTGACCACGATCGAGGCACAGCTGCTGCTGCGGGGCCTGCGCGGGCTCGATCTGGTCGGCGGCGACGTGGTCGAGGTCGCCCCGCCCTTCGACCCCAGCGGCAACACGGCGCTGGTCGGCGCTACTATGATGTACGAGATCCTCTGTCTGCTCGCGGAAGCTGTAGCTAAGCGACGGACTTAACATGGGGCCTGGATTTTAAATCCGATTTGGGCGATCACATTCCCGGCAAACGCACGATGGCGACCAAGGAATCCGAGGCCTTTTTCCATCTCCGCAACCATGTGCGCGATGTCATGCGGGGTCAGACCGGGCGTGCCGAGGAGATAGCGCAACTGCCAGGGAGCGGCCCATGACGGCCTGGGACTTCACCGGCAAACGCGTGCTGGTCACCGGCGCCAGCCGCGGCCTCGGGCTCGGCGTCGCACGCGGCTTTGCCGCAGCCGGCGCGGATCTGACGATCCTGGCGACCGGCGATCATGTCAAACGAACCGCCGCAACCCTGTCCGAGGCCTGCGGACGGCCGGTCGGCGCCCTGGTCTGCGACATCACCGACCGGGCTGCCGTGGCCCGCGAGGTCGGCGGCCTGGGTCCATTGGACGTGTTGGTGAACAATGCCGGCTTGGAGCTGATCACGCCAATCCTGGAACCCGGCGATGCGGTCGAGGAAACCTTCCGCCGGATCATCGAGATCAACGTGATCGGCACCTACTACGTCAGCCGCGAAGTGGTAAAGACCATGGCGCCGGGAGGACGGATCGTCATCACCGCCTCGGTCTGGGGCCGGACCTCGGCCCCGCAATTCAGCGCCTACGCCGCCTCCAAGCATGCGAACATCGGTTTCATGCGCGCGCTTGCCGAGGAACTGGGCCCGCACGGCATCGCGGTCAATGCGGTCTGCCCCGGCTGGGTGCGGACCGATGCCTCGATGCGCTCGCTCGCCGAGATCGCGCGCCGCGAAGGCCGCGACGAACAGGTTTGTCTCGACGAGATCATGGCGACTCAGGCCTTCGAAGGCCTTATGGAGCCGGACGCCGTGGCGAGTACCTTCCTGTTTCTCGCCTCCGATCAGGCGGCCAACATTACCGGCCAGACGCTCAACGTCGACCGAGGGGAGTTGATGGCATGAGCGGTTCGTTAAATGGCCGGCGCGCGCTCATAACCGGGGCGTCGCGCGGCATCGGCCGGGCCATCGCCCAGGCTTTCGCCGCCGAGGGCGCGCGGGTCGCGCTCGGCTATGCCGCCTCGCCCGCCAAGGCCGAAGACGCAGTGGCCGGGATCGCCAACGCGGGTGGCTCGGGTTTCGCCCTCCATATCGATGTCAGCGACGAGCGGAGCGTGGCCGCCGCCATGGCCGAGGCGCTGGACCGGCTCGGCGGCCTGGATTTCCTGGTCAGCAACGCCGGCGTCATTCTGGAGAAATCGCTGCTGGAAACCACGACTGCCGAATTCGATCGCCTGATGGCGGTCAACCTGCGCGGCGTATTCCTGGTCGGGCGCGAAGGCCTGCGCGCCATGGTCGCGCAAGGGATCGGCGGCCGCGTTATGCCATAAAATGCGTACGTCATATTCCAATAATCATCGGTGGTAACCCATAGAGAACGGGCTGGCGATCTGCCGATCAGGAAAATTTTATTCCTGTTGTTATCCGAATATGCCTTTCTTAATTATTTGGGTTCTGGAGTTGTTTGTTACTGTGTCTCTTGCGAAGATGGAGAATCCAGGAGGGACTTCTTGGCTTCGCGATTCTCTTACGTAATAGTACTATTATCGGTTGTTTGGGTTTCTGCCCCTGCGCCGGCAACCGCCGAGACCGTCAAGTTCACGACCATGAACTTTGCGCCCTACGCTCTTGCCGAAGACGATAGCGGCAGGCGCGGCCTCTTTGTCGATATCAACGCGACAATTGCCGCCAAGGCGGGCATCGACATCGTCGATAGTGTCGTTCCCATCGCGCGCGTCATGAAAAATCTTCAGCGCGGTGTCTCCGATTGCGCCGTCTTCCTGCTTTCGCCTTGGAGCGGGGCAAATTTTTTGGCGGTGGCCGAGGTAGTTGACCGTTTCGATTCGGTCATCGTGACCCGCAAGGATCTGTCGATCGCGCGGGTCGAGGATTTGCATGGCCAGCTTCTGGCATTGCCGCGCGGGAGCTACAAAGAATTTCCAATCGCGACCGACCCGAACATCCGGCGCTATCCTACGAACGGCTACGAGCAAAGCGCGAAGTTGCTTAAAGCTGGCCGGGTGGACGCGATCGCCGGTACCGCACTCAGCATTTATCATAATCTTTCGATCTTGAGCATGAGCCGCAAAGACGTCGGCGTCATTCTGCCTTTCGATAGCAAACCGGTATGGTTGCAGTGCGCCAAACAGCAGTTGTCGGACGGGCTCATTGCGCGGCTGCAGCAAGCAACGGATTCGTTGCGAGCGGAAGGCGTGTTCCGCCGATTGGTGAATCAGTATGTCCCGCCAGGATTTAGGTAACCGCGAGATGGCGGGGCGCCCCGACATACCCTGGATTTCCCAGGTTTCACGGAGCCTGTCGTTCAAGCAAGCGCGCGTCGCGGTGATTATTGCCCTAATCCTTGGCATGGGATTCAGCATATTTCAGATCGCCGCCGACCTGCGAAACGAACGGCAAAGGATCGACATCACATTCGAACAATCGCTCAAGGCGTTCGAGGAATCGGCGTTCCGCGCCGCTTATGGCCTCGACGAAGATTTGGCGCAAACCGTGGTTCGCGGATTGTTTCAGCAAACAGCCATTTTCGAGGCGGAAATTGTCGATAATTTTGGCGACCGCATGGCCATGGAAAATCGGCCCCAGCGGCAAGGTGCGCTCAAATGGCTCGCAGACGAAATATTTGGCGAGGCCAAGACCTATGCAATTCCGCTGCAGGTGAAAGAGACAAAGTTACATATGGGCAGTTTAAGGATCCGCGTGGACACCTACATTATTGCCGAAACATATTTGCAACGCTCGGGTTTGATCCTGATTTTCGGTATCCTACGCAATCTGTTCCTGGCCATAATTCTTGCCGCGCTGTTTCACTCTATGCTGACAAGGCCGCTTCGAAAATTGAGTGAGTTGATCAAGACGAATCGCGGTGTCGTTCAGGTTCCGCCCGGCCATGAGGACGACGAACTCGGCGATTTGGTCAGAACCCATAACGATCTATCATTGCAGCGCTCGGAGGCCGAAGAGGCATTGCGAGCCAGTGAAAAACGCTTCCGGGCCACCTTCGAACAGGCCGCGGTGGGCATAGCCCATGTCGCTGTAGACGGCGCCTGGTTGCGGGTCAATCAACGCCTCTGCGAAATGTTGGGCTATGCCGAGGAAGAATTGCTGGCGTTGCGGTTTCAAGATATCACCGGGCAAGAGACCCTGGCGGCCGACGTCGATAGAACCAAGCGTTTGCTTAGAGGCGAAGGCAAAACTTATTCAGCCGAGAAATGCTACATCCGCAAAGATGGTTCTTTGATCTGGGTCAATTTGACAACCGCATTGATCCGCGACTCCGACGATAAACCCAGCTATTTCGTTTCGGTGATCGAGGACATCATGGAGCGCAAGCAGGCGGAGGAAAACTCCCGCAATTTGATCACGGCCATCGACGCCATGAACGAATGCGTGACCTATTACGACGCCGACGACAAGTTGATTTTCAGTAACAAGCGGCATCAAGTGTTTAACAGCGCGGTGCCCGAGACCTTGGCTCCCGGATCCACGTTCGAGGTTCATATGAAGGGTTTACTGGCCAGGGGCCTAGTTCCTAATGCGCATGGCAGGGAGGACGAATGGCTGCGCGAGCGCCTGGATCGCCACCGTAATCCAGAAGGACCGTTTGAGCTGTTGCGCCAGGACGGCATCTGGATGCTGGTAAACGAGCAGCGCCTGCCTGAAGGCGGTATCATCACTTTGGCGACCGACATTTCGGAACGCAAGGTCGTCGAGGGACAGCTCCGCCAAGCCCAAAAGATGGAAGCGGTCGGCCAGCTCACGGCCGGTGTGGCGCACGACTTCAACAACATGCTGGCGGTGATCTCGGGCAATGCAGAATTGCTTGAAGATGAGCTCGGCAAGGACAACCTGCGGCTGGCCACCGTGCACCGCGCGACCGAGCGCGCGGCGGAACTGATCCAGCGCTTGTTGGCATTCTCGCGCCGGCAGGTGCTTATGCCCGAGATCATACACGCCAATAGATTGATCGTCGAAGTTACCGGATTGCTGCGTCACACCCTGGAGGAAGACATCGACATCCAAGCCGTCGCCGCCGTCGGCCTTTGGAACTGCGAAGTGGATCCGGCTCAGCTTGAAAACGCACTTGTCAATCTTGCACTCAACGCCCGCGATGCGATGCCCGATGGCGGCAAGTTGACCATCGAAACCGTCAACGCCCGTCTCGACGACGACTACGCCGCAGCCCAGGCCGACGTCAATCGGGGTCAGTATGTCATGTTGACCGTCACCGACACCGGAATCGGGATGCCGCCGGAAGTTCGAGAGCATGTCTTCGAACCGTTCTTCACCACCAAGGCGGTCGGCGACGGCAGCGGGCTCGGCCTTTCCATGGTCTACGGTTTCGTCAAACAGTCGGGCGGGCATGTAACGATATACAGCGAGCAAGGCGAGGGCACGACGATCAAGATCTATCTGCCGCGCTCCGACAGGAAGCTGGCCGCCGAACAGAAACCCGCGACGGCGGAGGCGCCGGCCGCCCGCGGCGAAACCGTGCTGGTAGTGGAGGACGACCCGGAGGTTCGAACCTTGGCGGTCGCGTTGCTGAGTAACCTCGGCTACCAGATTATGGAAGCGGCCACCGGGGCGGCCGCGCTGGAAGTACTGGGAACGACGACAGGGGTCAATCTTCTGCTGACCGACGTGGTGCTGCCCGGCGGCATGAATGGGCGCGAGTTGGCCACTGAGATCGAGCGGCGCATTCCAGGGATCAAAGTCCTGTATATGTCCGGCTATACGGAGAATGCGATCGCCCATCACGGCCGGCTCGACGCCGACGCGAAGTTGCTGCAAAAGCCGTTCCGCAGAGCCGACCTCGCCCAGGCGGTACGAAGAGTTCTCGACAGCCCATCGGCTTGAACCAGGCAACTCCGCTCCGATTCAAGTCTTTCGTCCTGGAGCATTTGGTAGACCCGAGCGGGAATTGGGCCGAGAAAAATCCACCGGTACGCGCCTGACACCTAAAACACGGAAGCGCCAAGCAGTGTTACATTGTTGCGACAGGTCTGGCGATTGGATTTGCTGCACCCGGGTTGGTGACGATTCAATTCGAAAATGAGTGGGCGAGAAATATCGCTTTATGAATAAAATAATTAGTCGTGACGATTTGGAGAAAGCATTCCGGGAGAGCGAGGATCGATTCCGCGATCTGGTCGAGAATTCTGTCGAAGGCATATTGATCCATCGCAACTTCAAACCGCTGTTCGTCAACCGCGCCTTCGCCCAGATTTTCGGGTTCGATAGCCCCGAGCAAGTGATGGCTCTGGACTCGGTGCTCGAACTTGCCGCGCCGCACCTGCAGGCGATGGCCGCGGGCAATGCGGGGGCAAAAGTGCACGGCGACGAGGCCCCGGCCGACAGCGAATACGAAGGTTTGCGAAAAGACGGTTCGACTGTTTGGCTGGACAACCGTGTGCGGGACATCTCGTGGCAGCGCGCGCCCGCAATTCTGTCCACTGTCGCCGATATCACTGAGCGCAAGCAGGCCGAAGAGGCGCTTCGCACTGCGAATGATTCGTTGGAGCAGCGGGCAAGAGCGTGCATCGGTGAGCTCGAGAGCAAGCTTGCCGAGCGCGAGAAGACCGAGGAAATGCTTCGCGCCGGCGAAGATCGATTCAAGGACTTTGCCGAGTCGGTTTCAGACTGGTTCTGGGAGATGGATGAAAATCTACGTTTCTCCTACATGTCGCCGTCGGTGGAACGCATTATCGGAGTGGCGCCAGAATGGCATTACGGCAAGACCCGGGAGGACCTTCTGGGCGACGATTACGACCGCGACGTCTGGGAGCAACATCTCCAATCTCTCAAGGCGCGCCGGCCGTTCCGCGACTTCACCTATTTTCGGGTTGGTGAGGGCGTCGAGTCGAGATGGCTTTCAACGAGTGGCAAGCCGGTATTCGACGCTGGCGGAACCTTCATCGGTTACCGGGGCTCGGGACAAGACGTCACCGAGTTGAAGCAGCGCGAGATCGCGCAGCGCGACAGCGATGAGCGATTCCGGGCCATCACGGAGGCTTCGCCGGTTCCGCTGATCATTACCCGCCGTTCCGATGGCACCACCCGTTTGGTTGCAACGACGAAATTTCCCATTCGCGACTCCCGCGGACAAATAACCGGCGTCGGCACGATCAACACGGACGTCACCGATCGCAAACAGACGGAGGCGCAGCTCCGCCAGGCCCAGAAAATGGAGGCCGTCGGTCAACTCACCGGCGGCGTGGCGCCAGAGGTTTTGGAACATGCTTTCGAGCCCTTCTTTACAACCAAGGGCGTGGGCGAAGGGAGCGGACTTG
>JAPULJ010000409.1 GCA_027295145.1 Alphaproteobacteria bacterium
GACAATACGAAAATGGCTAGAATCGACAGCGTCAGGCTATCCGGTGGCAGTATCAGGGCGGAAACGAACGCGAATCCCGAAAATACGCCGGACGCGACGGTAAGTTGGTTCGGCGTAAATTCCAGTTTATAACTTGCGTACGCGACAAAAATTGAAACATTATTCACCGTAAAACAATCGAGCAACACGGGATCGTTAATGTTACGCGTATGCCAAAAATGGAGCAGCCGGTATTTTTCGTCCGGCGAGTCGTCTGCTTCAGACTCATGCATTATTTGAGTTTCCGTCAATTACACACGGAGCGATTTAACGCCAATCTCCGTGTACGGCAATGAACCCTTTCCGTACAGGCCAAGGCCATGTCGGAGCACCGCATAGCCGCCGAGGCCCGGAGGAGGGATCACGGGAGGTTCTCCGCATACCCGCAGTTAGGGTATCAAACGTCGGCTATACAATGCTGGCGTGTTGGCTTCCCGCCGGTGACAGGACGTGCGGTCGGACTTGGTGTGGAGCTTGTGCTCCTTGATCATGTTTTCCATCCTGCGTGAATGACGCCATGGGCACGTTCAGAAAACAGGTGATACGCGGGGTCGGTTGGCGCGCAACGGCTAATTTGGGCGAGACGCTGCTGCAGATCGGCTTCACGGCCATCCTCGCCCGTCTTCTCGAGATCGCGGACTTCGGGCTAGCTGCCCTGTGCCTGGTATTCATTCGCTTCATGCGGGCGCTGACCGACGTCGGGTTCGCCTACGCGGTCATTCAAAGCCGGGACGTCACCGATCGTCAGGTGTCCGCGATCTTCTGTTTGCAGGCGCTGATCAGGTTCGGGGTTTGCCTGTTGTGCATCGCTGCGGCACCGCTGGCGGCCCGTTTTTTCGACCAGCCTCAGCTTACGGGGTTGATCCGGGTTCTGGCGTGGGTGATCGTGTTGGACAGCTTCGCCTTCCCCCAAACCCTGTTGCAGAAAGGCCTCCAGTTCAAGGGATACTCATTGCTCTTGGTGACCTCCATGATTGCCGGCAATCTCCTTGGGGTTGCCATGGCGTTCACCGGCTACGGCGTGTGGTCGCTCATCTTCAGGCTGCTGGCGCAAAAACTTTTCTATTCGACCGGCATATGGTTCGTGGCACGGTGGGTTCCGAAAAAGCCGGACTTCAAAGGTGTCCGTCAGCTCGTCCAATTCGGCTTCACGATGTTCGGGTCCAGGTTATTCAACTTCTTCTCCCAAAACTTGGCTTCGATCATCATCGGCAAGTTCATCGGGGTGGAGACGCTTGGCTTGTTCAACGTGGCCTACAGCCTGGCGGTCGTCCCGGCCGAAAGGATCAAGACCGTTCTCGCAGCGGTGCTGACGCCTGCCTTCGCCACATTGCAGCAAGGCTTGCCTCAGCTTCGCAGGTACCTGTATGCGAGTCTGTTCAGCCTTGGCACCGTGTTCATTCCGCTCATGCTTGGCATGGCTGCGGTTTCAACGAATCTGGTCGTTATCCTGTACGGGGAGAAATGGCGCGAGGCAGGTCTGTTCCTGACATTCTTGGCCGTCGTTGGCTTGATGAAGGGAATGGAGCACCTGCTGCGTTCTGTCCTCGTCGCGACGGGACGGGCCGGGCGCATTCTCCGTATCGCGATGGCGGAAACCGCCGCCAGCGTCCCGCTTTTGTTCCTGGGCGCGTATTATTACGAGGTCATGGGCCTCGTCATCGCATATTTAGCGGCGTCGTCAATCTCCATTGTCCTGACCGTCAACGCGGTTCAGAGAGTGGTGGGAGACAACGCGGTTTTCTTGCGGGCCATAGCGAAATCCTTGTTAGTTGCGGGACTCATGTTTGCCGCCGTCGCTGCCTGGACTGCGATGATCTCATTCGAGCCTGCCCTCGCGCTGATAAGCCAAATTGCGCTTGGCGCGACGCTTTACATCCTGATCCGAATCCGCCTTCTTCACGACGAAGAGAGGGACATTGTCCAGCACTGGCCGCTTGTTGGCCGCGTGATCGGATAGGCCTGTGTCCTAAACGCGATGATCGTAAAACCGATCTTTTCCGCTAGCCTCCCTGCGTTGTTGGAGCCTCCCTTAGCCCTAGACCAGGCTGACGCCGGCAACTGAGGATCGGATATCACCCCGTGGCGAGAACTTAACCCGGATTATTCACGACCCTGCGTGAAAGGGATGGTGAGCGTAGATTAAGCTGTTGAAATGCCGTATGATTTTGGTGTTTGAACAAGATCACACAGCAACAGAAAAAGCTACGGCTCACCATGAACGAGACTATCCCATATCTTCCCGGATTGTCACCCGTCGCGGGCAAAGATGTTCGTGCCCGCTTTGACGGTGGCCGGTTATCGTCCGACGGCGGCGTCCTGTTGTTGCGCGAGATCGAGAACGGTTTGGCCATTGCCGACCGGCCGGCGACTCAGCGGCGACGCTCTGCCGTCGGACGGGTGGGGTGATCGCGAATGCCGAGCAAGGCGTCGCTCAAGTATGTAGACCGCGGATCCGTGATCCAGTCGGAGGCAAGCGGCGTCTTCGACGGCAATAGCTGAAACTGGATGATGTCGCGGTGTCGGTCCGCCGCCACTCTGCTGGCGCGATGGAGGCAGACCGTGGTGTCGCAGACTATCGCCGTTCCGGCAGGCCCCGTGAGCTTGATCATATGCTCGGGGTCTTCCAACAGAGAGTCGGGAACGCGGTAATCGTCGCGGTCGCCGTATCCATATCGCATGAGGAACACCGACCTTGGCCGCGGCTGAAGGCAAAAGGGCCCGTCCTCATCGGTGACCTCGTGAACCAGGTAGAAGATCTTGATGAGGCCCGCCGCTCTATGATGGTCGAAATGCCAGTGGTTTGAATGGAGCTCCCTTTGCGCATAGACCTCCTCGGGCACGGCGTAATTGCGCCAGCACTTGACCGTGTTAACCCTGATATGGGCTTGGTAGTAATTCTCCACGGCAGCGACGATCTCGTCCGTGAGGATCACTTGGACTTCTGGAATCACGGATGCCAGATCCTTCACATACCAGGAATAATGATTGCCGTCGGGGGCTGGGTTTTGCCGTGTCAGCCTACCGTCCGGCCGAGACAGGGCGTCGCCGGCTTTTTGTCGAATCGTGTCGACCAGACGTGGCGGATAGGTCGCCTTCGGCATGACATAACCATGCCGCCGCAAGTCCTCGGCCGCGAACAAGACGTCGGTTCGAGGCTCTACGGCAGCTTCGGCACGAACGCTTCGCAGCACGAAGAATGAGCGGATGTGGCGTGACAAGGGGTCCATGTTCGCAAACAACAGGCGCCCGAGGTAGAAGTTGAGCCGCCACATCCAGTTTGGAAGCCAGTCCCACCGCGAATAGGCCCTTACATGTTGCTTGCCTTTTGAGCCGGCGAACATCTTTGGATTGCCCTATACCGAGAGTTCCCTGATAAGCGTCAAATGAGCGGGAATCGCAAATTCATCCGAGATTTCCCGGACAGCACCTCCAACTAGCCGAAAATGGTAACAGATTCGGCTGTCGAAGGCGATTCAGGTCTTGGTTCGCATTTTTCATGGCAAACTTCTCGGTTTGTTAGCCGACTTTGCGACCGAACGGCCGGTGCGCCGCCAATCTCGTGATAGGAGGGCACACTTCGACACTCACGAGTCTAATCCCGCATCTAACTCAGTCCGTGCCCTACGTTTACCATCTTCTCCAAAGTCTGGTTAGGGTCATATCCGGACTTTCTCCCGTACCTTTACGGTTGACCGGTTGTCGCCGGCTAGCGGACATTGAGACTGGAACGCCCTTTTATCCAGGATTTGGCCCGGAAGGTGCCGGTACTCACGCTGGTGCGCACGGCGATTTGACAGCCTGGTACCAGAGCGAGAACTGTTCCGGCGCGCGCAGGACGTGGCCTTCAAGCACGCGGCCATAGGCCCCGAGGGCCTCCTCCGCGGCGCCGTCGCCGTCGCCCGCGGCCGGGACCTCCAGCGCTGGTTCGATGGTGGTGACGAAGCTGCCGTCTT
>JAPULJ010000041.1 GCA_027295145.1 Alphaproteobacteria bacterium
AGAAGTACAAGATCACCCGGGCGCCGGGCGCCACGGGGAACCCGGCCCAGGGCGCCCGAGCTGAACCCCGTGGAGAGCATCTGGCGGTTCATGCGCGACAACTGGCTGTCCAACCGGGTTTTCAAGTCATACGACGATATCGTCACCGTGTGCTGCGAAGCCTGGAACAAACTCATCGATCAGCCGTGCAAAATCACGTCCATCGGGCAACGCAAATGGGCCCATGGGTTCCGATCAATGCAGGTTGGTATTGGGTCGTCGCAGACCGCCGACGGCCTAAACTGCGGGGCGGCTGTCGCACGGTAAACGCGACACGTCGCGGTTTAAGATTAGCACCGGCGCCCCGCTCCGGTTGAGCTTTTTTGACGTGACCCGTGACTGTCCTATGCTGTAAACTCTGTTAATATCTTATTGCACACTCATAGTATGTTTTGATCCGTTATTGTTATTTTTGAACGGTATTTGGCAGTAAACGACATTGAATTATTATGTTGTGCTCGTTAACCGTCTTTGTTAATATTTCCTTGTGGGAAAAATCACACCCGATTAAGCCCTCCTCATAAGCCCCGCCAGCCCCCCCTCCGCTGACGGGGCTTTTCTTTTGCGCCTGACCGCGCTCTCATGGCCGCATGGACCCCGATCTTGAGAACGTCATCCGCTAGGCTCGTGGGGATGCCCAGGCTGCCGACCGGGATCACCTGAGTCGGACGGGGCTTGCTGTGCGGGCGGTGCTACAGCTTGTTCCTTTGTTGGCTTCTCGGCTGGCGGCTCTTGGCCGTCCTTGCCCCGGACTGCGCATCCACTAACACGACACAACATGCCGATGAATGATAGCATCACAGGTCCTCCTCACCCTTTTTTTTGCCCCTATCATGGCCGTAAATATAGCAGGTTCGAGGCACAGAGCGATAAAGCTTGTCAAATGTTTGTGGGCGGGTGAACTCCCACTCAGGCAAGCCTTCTGGCAATACGCCGTGGGCATGGGTTGCTGATAAATCTCGTCACGTCTCTGGCATTTCTGGCCGTGATCGCGCGTGATGCGAATACCACCCTAATCGTTTTGGCTTTCGCCCTACTCGTCCCATACAACGCCCTTGTGGTCGTGGCTGTTTGGCGTAGCGCGAATCGCTATACGGGCTCGGAGACGTGGGCAGATTTGGCGCGTATAGGGACTGTGATCTGGATGGTTGTTGTGACCATCGCATGATTGTTTATGCCCCATCCGCGCCCTCACCTTCGCCCTGTGTCTGCTCGCCACCCCGACAACGGCCGATGGGACCGGTCCCGCCAGGGTGATCGACGGCGATACTCTCGAAGTTCACGGCGAGCGGATACGCCGGCACAGGATCGACGCGCCGATCGAGGCCGCCATGCGGGTGCTATGTAGGAGGCCGGCGACCTCGACGGCGACGCGGTGTGGAAGCGGATACTGCGGGCGGTGGGAGAGGTACAGGAGACGGCGCCTAAGTCGGGCAGGGCGGCCGAGTAGCTGTTCGGCGGGCCCTTGAGCGGCTAAGCTAGGAACAGGCGCCCGCCGCGAATTACGACGCGAGGTTGCTGGCGACGCGTTTTGGCGAGCAGTATATTTATCAACTTCTATTGAAAATATTGACAGGGGCTTATGTTCATGCTCCGCGCGCTGTTCCTTGTACTTTCGCTCACGTTCACCGGTTGTGTAACCCAACCTGTGCCGCTGTCCGGTGTTCCAGTTTCACAACTAGGGATGATTAGCAATCTACCGATAAGTGCGAGCAACGTTTACATGGGTGTTACAGTGTTCGAGAACAGGTCCGAGGAGGCCCAAGTCCCGTGGGATTTCTCGAGCGCGGTAATCGATGAGTTCAAAAGACAAATAGAAGCGCGAGGTGGAAAATTACTGGATCTCAGCGACCGTCCTAAGATTGAGAAACAACCTGGCACTTGGTTCGAGACGGGCTATTCGCTGAAGTTTGGCTTAACGCTTGACAAATTGAATGCGGAAACTGCTGAGGTCCTGCAGCACGCAATGGTAGAGCACAATCTGGACGCTATTCTGTTGTTGCGGCCTCGACAGTACAACAGCGACGTCCCTTATGGCGAAGCACGCCCTACGGGCACCTTTGGAATCTTCAAACGTGGTGGCTTCCTTCAAAAGAGTCGGGCCCATACATTCGTCCAAATTGAAGGCCGTTCGATAGCAGGATCGCCTCCTGCCGTAGTTGAGGACCTGGATGGCAGCAATCTTGTCCCGATTGACGGCACTGCAGGGTCGATGGACATGGAAAGCGCCAAATTCAAGTCCCAAATCGCCATGCAAATTACAAGTGCAGTATCGAAAATGCTGGCACAGCTCGGGATTTAGAAGGATTAGGATATGCAGTGTCCGCAAGGAGCCATCTCCCGCCGGTCGACTCCGGCGAGTCACTGCCCGCTTACAGCATGGGGCCGGGTGGAAGGCCGCACCTCAAGATAGACCGGCCCCGGCTTCGGCTGGGGCTTTTCTTTTTGCGGACGTGGCGCGGACACAGCTTCTATCTTCCAATGTCCGTGTTCGCCGGTGGTTAGTAACATTTTGTTTTTATTGTTGGAAATGGTGAGCCCGACAGGGATCGAACCTGTGACAACCTGATTAAAAGTCGGTTTTTTTAGAACTACCAGGCTACCACCCGAAACGCCGTGAGACGGTTCAACCGCACGCAAACCAAGGTATTCGGCCAATTTTCTTGATCCCTACCATCTCTTGCGGTTTCACACTGTTGCGCCTATATTGCTACCCATAGGAAACCTTGGGTAGCGGAGGCGGCTATGAGGTTCACGGATCGAGGCATCGCGGCGATCAAGCCGAAGGCTGAGCGATACGAGGTTTGGGAGGACGGCCGCACCGGCCTGGGTGTGCGTGTATCACCGAAAGGTCGCAAAAGTTGGGTTTACATGTACCGCTTCAACGGCAAGGCCCGGCGGATGGGGATCGGCACCTATCCGGCTATCGGCCTCGCCAAGGCACGGGTCATGCATGCTGGCGCCAAGGAGATTCTGGCCAAGGGCGCGGACCCGGGCACCCAACAAACCGAGCGCAAACGAGCCGAGCGCAGCGCCGAAACCGTTTTCGATCTTGCCGACGAGTATTTGGAGAAGTGGGCGCGGCCACGTAAGCGCAGCGCAGCCGAAGACGAGCGGATGTTGAACAAGGACGTACTGCCAGCCTGGGGCATGCGGAAAGCCAAGAGCATTACCCGCCGCGACGTGATTCTGCTGCTCGACGGCATCGTTGAGCGGGGCTCGCCCATCCAGGCCAACCGCACGCTGGCCGTGGTCCGGCGCATGTTCAATTTCGCCATAAGCCGCGACATCCTCGACACCACCCCGGTTGCAATGGTCAAAGCGCCCGCCAAAGAGAACCAGCGGGACCGCGTTCTCTCCGCCGACGAAATCAAGACGTTCTGGAACGGCCTCGCCGCCGCGCCCATGACCCAGGCGGTCAGGCTGGCGCTCAAGCTCGAACTCGTGACGGCGCAGCGCAAGGGCGAACTGGTCGGCGCGGCACTTTCAGAATTCGACTTCGACGAAGGGGTTTGGACGATCCCCGCCGGGCGTGCCAAGAACGGCATCGCGCATCGGGTTCCACTATCGCCCCTGACCTTGGAGTTGATCGAGGAAGCCCGCGCCGTCGCGAGGCAAGCCGAGATCGCCCGCGTCAAAAGGCGGCCGGGAACAGAGCCCCGCGAGTCCGAGTGGCTGTTCCCCTCCCCTCATGGTGATGAACCAATCAAACCTCGGGCAGTGAATTTCGCACTC
>JAPULJ010000410.1 GCA_027295145.1 Alphaproteobacteria bacterium
ATCGAAGAGTATTTCGGCACGGCTGCGCCACTGGCCGGACACCAGGCGCTGGTCACCAGCGGGCCGACCTACGAAGCCATCGACCCGGTTCGCTTCATCGGCAACCGGTCTTCGGGCAAACAGGGGCATGCCATTGCCATCGCCCTGGCCCGCCTCGGCGCGGCGACGACTTTGGTTTCGGGGCCCAGCGCCGAGCCCGACCCGCCGGGACTGACAACAGTGCATATTGAATCGGCGGCCGAGATGCTCGAAGCCTGCCTTGCCGCGCTTCCCGCCGATGTCGCGGTTTGCGCTGCGGCCGTCGGCGACTGGCGAGTCGACCATACGGCCACGCAAAAGATAAAGAAAAACGCCAACGGTGCGCCCAAACTGGCGCTGGTCGAAAACCCCGATATCCTGAAAATTCTGGCCACGCCGGGCAACCGCCGGCCCAGGCTGGTCGTCGGTTTCGCCGCCGAAACGGAAATGATCGAAAAGAACGCGCGCGCCAAGTTGAAGAGCAAGGGTTGCGATTGGATCCTGGCCAACGATGTCTCCCCCGGCACCGGCACCTTCGGTGGCGATGCCAATACTCTTCATTTCTTCACGGCGCGCAGCGCTGAGCAATGGCCAACCGAGAGCAAGGCCGAGGTTGCCGCCCGCCTGGCCGCGCGCATCGCCGAACATCTGGCGGCCCAGGCATGAAGCCGCCAGCTGCCCAGCCCATCGCCGTAAAGCCCATCGCCGTTAAAATTATGCGGCTCGACCACGCCGGCGACTTCGATCTGCCGGCCTACGCGACCCCGGGCAGTGCCGGCATGGATCTGCGCGCCGCTGTCGAGACTGACCTCTGCATCGCGCCGGGCGCGCGGGCGCTGGTGCCGACCGGCATCGCCATCGCTCTGCCGTCAGGCTACGAGGCGCAGGTGCGGCCGCGCTCGGGTCTGGCGCTGAAACACGGGATTACCCTGCTCAACGCCCCCGGCACCATCGATTCCGACTATCGCGGCGAGATCAAGGCAATCCTGGCGAATCTCGGCAGCGAGAATTTCGTCGTGCGCCGGGGGGAGCGTATTGCCCAGCTCGTCCTGGCGCCTATCGCCCGCGCCATATGGACCCTCGATGAGTCCTTGCCACAGAGCGATCGGGGCGAGGGCGGGTTCGGCTCCACCGGGACCGGCACGGCGGCGCGCCGATGATCGGAACTTCGAAAAAACTGGTCTACGCGATCGAGGCGGTTCTCGATATTGCCTACAATTCGGGCGGCGAGACGGTCCAATCGAGTGCTGTTTCCGAGCGCCAAGGCATCCCACGGCGCTACCTCGAACCGGTTCTCCAACAGCTTGTGCGCGCCGGAATTCTTCGCGGCGTGCGGGGACCGCGCGGTGGCTACCGCTTGGCCAAGGAACGCCGGCTGATTACCGTTGGCGACATTGCCCGCGTGGTCGATGCGATCGAAGGCGGCGATGGCGCCGGCGAGACCCAGCCGCGATCGGATATCGGACGCAAGGTGGTGCTCCCCCTGTGCCTGCAATCGCGCGAGGAGACACTTTCCCGCCTCGACGAGATCACCATCGAGGCACTGTGCCAGCGGGCGCGCGGAACCGGCGTCGTCAGCGAAGCCTTGCGCCGTCTCGATTACAGCATCTGACAACCCCGGACGGCGGCATGAGCAAGATCGAAAACTTGAATAAATCCAAAGGCCAACGCGGTTCGGGCGAATTCCGCGGCCGCATATATGCTGGTCTTCCCGGCACTGTCGGGGCAACGCCCCTGGTGCGCCTCGGCGCGATGGCCGAGCGGGCTGGCGCCGTGGCCGAGATCATCGCCAAGCTCGAATTCTTCAATCCGCTGGGCTCGGTCAAGGACCGCATCGGCCTGGCGATGATCGAGGCCGGCGAGGCGGAAGGCAAGATCGGCCCCAACACCGTGCTGATCGAGCCGACCTCCGGCAACACCGGGATCGCGCTGGCTTTCGCCTGCGCCGCCAAGGGCCTGCGGCTGATTCTGACGATGCCCGAGAGTATGTCGGTCGAGCGCCGCAAAATGCTCGAACTCTTAGGCGCGCGCCTCGATTTGACTTCCGCCGCACGCGGCATGACCGGTGCCATCGAGCGTGCTGAAATACTGCTCGCCGAGCTGCCGGACGCATACATGCCGCAGCAATTCTCGAACGCCGCCAACCCGCAGGTCCACCGCGAGACCACGGCCGAGGAAATCTGGCGCGACACCGATGGGCGCGTCGATGTGGTGGTGTGCGGGGTCGGCACCGGGGGCACCTTGACCGGCGTCGGCAGCGTGCTCAAGAAGCGCAATCCCGATCTGCGGATGATCGCGGTCGAGCCGGAGGAGTCCCCGGTTCTCTCCGGTGGGATGCCCGGCCCGCACAAGATCCAGGGGATCGGCGCCGGCTTCGTCCCCGATAATCTCGACGTCGATCTGATCGACGAGATCGTACGGGTCGGCGACGACGATGCCTTCGCCATGGCCCGCGAAGCCGCCAAATCCGAAGGGCTGCCGGTGGGAATATCCTCGGGCGCTGCGCTCAAGGCGGCGCTCGAAATCGGATCGCGCCCCGAAATGGCGGGCAAGCGGATCGTCGCTATCATGCCCTCGTCGGCCGAACGCTACCTCTCGACGCCGCTGTTCGAGTATCTCTGATGGCGATTTCGGACGCCCAACTCCATCGCTACGCGCGCCATATCATCCTCGATGAAATCGGCGAGGAGGGTCAGGAAAAGCTGCTCGCCTCGCGCGTCCTGGTGGTTGGTGCCGGCGGGCTCGGCTCACCGCTCCTGCTCTATCTCGCGGCCGCCGGGGTCGGCACCATCGGCGTCATCGACGACGATACGGTCGATCTATCCAATTTGCAGCGCCAAATCGTCCACGGCACCAGCCATGTCGGAGCGCCAAAGGTGCTAAGCGCGGCCAGCGCAGTCGCGGCGGTCAACCCGGAAATCGAGCTGGTGGCGATCGAAGAGCGCGTCACAGCTTCGAATGCCGCGCGGATCATCGCCGGCTACGATATCGTCGCCGATGGAAGCGATAATTTCGCCACCCGCTACCTGCTCAACGACGCCTGTTATTTCGCGCATACGCCGCTGGTTTCGGGAGCGCTTCTGCGCTTCGAAGGCCAGCTTTCGACGTTCAAAGCCTATGCTCGGGGGGCAGACGAGGATGACCACCCCTGCTACCGCTGCATCTTCCGCGAGCCGCCCCCCGAGGGGTTGGTGCCGCGTTGCGATGAGGCCGGGATCTTCGGCGTGGTCGCTGGCGCCCTCGGCTCTATGCAGGCGGCCGAGGTATTGAAAGAACTGCTGGGGCTCGGCAATTCCCTGTCCGGGCGGCTGCTCCTCTACGACGCCCTCGACCCCTCCTTGCGCCCCATCACGATCAGGCCCGATCCCGGCTGCCCCCTTTGTGGCGAGGCCCCCAGCATCAACGATCTGTCCGCGCACGCATAATCGTCGTTAGGGCCAAATCCGAAAAGACCTCTGCGGTTCCCCTCTCTCGATTCGAGAGGGATACAATGGCGGTAATCTCGAAATCGTTTCAGCCAAACATTGGATTGTTTTTGAACCGCAATGTTGCGGATTTAGTGAATTCCACATCCTGTCCATTCCGGCTACCCAGCGCCCTCAGCCTTTTCCATGGAGGGAACCAGATGGAATACGAAGTTACGCTCATCGAGGCCAATATCGAGAACGCGATGAAAGGCGAAATGCGCTTGGGAATTGAACTCGATGGAGAACGCAAGGCGACGGTGGAATACAATTGGACCGACAAACATTTCAACGCCCGTTTTGTCGGACATGCGCCGAGCATGCCGGCTCCGGCGCACCCGATTACTTTCCTGCAGAAATCCATCGAAGCCATGCAAGCACTGAAGACTGAGGAACACACTTTTCCCACCGACGTGTTCAAGGACCACAAGGTCTATTTCAGGGTCGGATAATTCCTCACACCCAAGCGTCGTTAGAAAAATCCTCGCTCAGCCATGTAAAGGCCGAGGCCCAGCATGCCGCCGAAGAAAATCCGGCGAAAGAGTTCCTCGGGGATACGACGACTTAGGGCTTGGCCGGCGGCCATGCCGGCGATAGCCGGCAGTACCGCAGCGGCCGATATCAAGCCTAAGCGCGCCGGCAACAGACCATGCCCGGCGAGCGCCACGCCGAGCGCCAGCGTTGCTGTAACGAAGGCGATCCCCATTGCCTGGATGAAGGTCTCGCGCGGCATGCCGAGCGCCTGGAGATAGAGGGATCCGGGGATGACAAATGAGCCCAACATCCCGGCGACCAACCCACTCACCGCGCCAACCGGGGGCGAGAGCAGGCGCTCGTAGCGTCCCGGTGGCGGGATCTGCGGGGTCAGCAGGCTAAGTGTGGCGTAGAGGCAAAGCAGGATGCCGAAGAGACCGTAAATCAGGCCAGCGTCTGATTCTGCGAGCACGCCGACGCCGAACCAGATGCCGACGCAAGAGCCAGCGAGAAAACTCCACAGGCGCCGCACCGTGGCGATGAAAGCACCGCCGGCCAGACTCTGCCAGAGATTGGTAGCGAAAGTCGGCACCAGGATTAAGGCAATGCCGATCTTGAGGTCCAGGGTCGTCGCCAGGAGAGCAATCACAATCGTCGGCATGCCGATGCCGATCGTTCCTTTTACGAACCCGGCGAAGAGGAACGCCATTCCAGCGATGATAAGGAACTCCGCTGTCCACATGGTTTGGTATTTCCGCTGGTTGTCTGGATTTCCGCGCGAATTTCTATTGTAGAGCGGAGCCGATTGGTAGCAGGCCCATGACGCAGCACCTATATGCTAATGCCGTTGGCCAGCCTCACGCCAGCAAGGTAGCAATCCGAAAAGCCCGATGAACCTCTTGTTCCGCCTGGTCCGGGTCGTCATTGCCGCGTTTTTCCGGCGGCGGTTGAAGGTGCTCGACGAATCGGTCCTGCGTTTCATCGTGTGGCCGAACGATCTTGACGTAAATCTTCACATGAACAATGGCCGCTATCTTACGATAATGGATCTGGGACGGATCGATCTGACCGTCAGGACCGGCATTTTCGGGGCGATGATCCGGCGGCGCTGGTCGCCGGTGGTGGGCACGGTGACGATCCGCTTTCGCAAGTCCCTGCTGCCCTTCCGCTCCTACCGCTTGATAACGCGGGTGGTTTGCTGGGACGATAAATGGACCTATATGGAGCAGCGCTTCGAGCGCAAGGGCGAGGTCGTCGCCACCGCATTCGTCAAGGCTCTGTTCCGCGCCCGCAAACGGACCCTGCGTTCGCGCGAATTGCTTGTGGCGATCGGCCAGGAACAGCGCTCGCCGCACATGCCGCCGGCGCTCGAAGCGCTGCGGCTCGCCGAAGGGCTGTCCGGCGAGAAACCGGGACGGGCCTAATTTACCCTCCGGTCAATAATGTGACCGGTAGTAAGTTCCCTGGAAACGCCGGGCACCGAATTCCTATTACAATACCTGATTGCTCAACCTGCGGAGCGGGCAAAGCCCGCGTCTCGAAGAAAGGAGGCCGCTCTCTACTTTGTGACGCCGGGCTACTTTGTGACGTCTGGGATGGAATCGCTACGCTGAAATGGTAAATCGGCGGCGCGCTTTTTCTTTACTGCCGGGGTGCCGGTTTTCTTTTCCGCTGCCTTGCCCCGCGGCTTGGGCGCCGGCTTCACGAACGCCGGGGTCGCGGTTATGGCAGCTTTTCGCGGAGCGGATTTATTGCGGGGTTTAACCGCTGCTGCGGGAATTTCGGTGGCCGGCGGCTTTGGCGCGACGGACTTGGATGCTCGCGCCTTTGGTGTGCCACGAACCCGCCCACGCTGAGTGATCAGGAAGCAGGCGACTTTGGCACGTTTTAACCGGTCGCATTTCTCCTGCGCAGGCCCGCGGGTCGCATAGGGGCCGGCCAACACGCGATAGAACCTTCCCTGTTTGCCGAGATCGACCCGCTTGATGGCGTGGGACTCGCCGCTCAGCAATCCGCGGTGCTTCGACGACAGGGTTTTCCAAGCCGCCTCGCCGCCCTTTGCTTTGAAATGGACGGCAAGTTGGATCCAGAAGCCCGGACCGAGGCGGTCCGAGGGTTTGAGCGGGGCGGTGGCCAGTTGCTCTGCCGAGAGCGACCCGGATTTCTTCGGCTCGGCGTTCTTCGGGGCGCCGGAAGACTTTTCGGTTTCGGACTTGACCGGTACGGGCTTGGCGGTCGGTTTGATCGCGGGCGCGACCGTGCTTGCTTGCTTGGTGGCGGATGCGCCCTTTGATGTGGCGGGTTTGGGCTTCAAAAATTCCAGCGGGGATTTCTCGGCGCAGCCCACGGTCAGCAATGCTACGGTTACAAGTGTTGCCGGCAACACCCCGATCCCGGCGAGGGAGAGTCTCGATTTATCTCTGCCGATAGCGGAGGACATTGGCGGCCTCACATGGAACGCGCAATTGGCGAATATGACCACGTCATTGAGGCGATGCCAAGGTGTTTCGGACCGGCTCAAGCTGAAGCGCCGGGCCCATATGTGGTGCCGGGCCTTGAATCGGCAGGGCGGCTTTCTATATTGGTCCGCCCCACTTCTCTGTCCCGGGCAATAGCGGCGAGATCCAAACGAAAGGTTGAGAGTGACATGAGCGACGACGCGCATTCAGATATTTCGGCGGTCGATCCCTATGAACGCAAGCACGTTGGCGTGCTCGACAGCGAAATGGCATATGTCGAGACGGGCAACGGCGATCCCATCATTTTCCTGCACGGAAACCCGACATCGTCGTATCTGTGGCGTAACGTCATGCCCCATCTCGACGGGCTCGGGCGGTGCCTGGCCCCCGATCTGATCGGCATGGGCCGCTCGGGCAAGAACCCCGGCGGCTCCTATCGATTTGCCGATCACAGTCGGTATCTAGACGCCTGGTTCGAGGCGCTGGGGGTCGAGAATGCGGTGTTAGTGCTGCACGATTGGGGCGGTGGGCTGGGCTTCAACTGGGCCGCGCGCAACCCCTCTAAAGTGCGCGCCATCGCTTATATGGAGACCATTGTCGCCCCGGTCGTCTGGGACGACTGGCCGGAAGGCGCCCGCAATGTGTTCCAGGGGATGCGCTCGGAAGCCGGCGAGGCGATGGTGCTGGAGAAAAACATATTTATCGAGGGTATCCTGCCCAACGCCATCATCCGCGATCTGAGCCAGGAGGAGCACGATGCCTACCGCTCGCCCTGGAGCGAGCCGGGGGAGGGGCGGCGGCCGATGTTGACCTGGCCGCGTCAGATTCCAATCGAGGGCGAGCCGGCGGACGTCGTTGAGGCGGTCGAAACCTACGGCGCCTGGTTGGCCCGCAGCGATGTTCCGAAGCTATTCGTCAACGCCGATCCAGGCTCGATCCTGGTTGGGCGCCAGCGCGAAATTTGCCGCGCCTGGCCGAACCAGACGGAGGTTACGGTCAAGGGCCGGCACTTCGTGCAAGAAGACAGCCCACGAGAGATTGGCGAGGCGATCGCTGGCTTTGTGCGCGGGCTATAGCGCCGGGCAGCAGCGGCGCGGCTTGGGGCTTGACCGCGACCGCCTGGCGCTTGACCTTGCCGGCGATGCAGGCTCCGGGTAGCGGCGCCCGCCCGGAAGGAGAAATCGACCATGAATGCGGAATCGAAGGAAGTGGTGCTTTACGAAGCAGCAGACGGCGTCGCCACCATCACGCTCAACCGTCCCGAGGCGCTGAACGCGCTAGACGACACAATGGTGGGCGATCTCGCCGGCGCGGTGTCCACCGCCGCGGCGGATGATAGTGTGCGGGCGGTCGTCATTACCGGCGCGGGCGAACATTTTATGGCCGGCGGCGATATCAAATATTTCAAGCAGGCGATCGACGCCGAGCCTGACAAGGTAGTAATCCGGCGCGAATTCGAGGCCTTCATCCATCCTGTTCATAAGGTCGTCACCGAGTTGCGCGCGATGCGCAAACCAGTGCTGGCCGCCGTGCGTGGGGCCTGCGCGGGGTTCGGGGTCAGCCTGGCGCTGGCCTGCGACATGGTCCTGGCGGCCGACAACGCGATCTTCACCCTCGCCTATTGCCATATCGGGGTTAGCCCCGACGGCGGCTCGACTTACGCCCTGCCGCGCGCGGTCGGCATCAAGCGGGCCTTCGAAATCGCCTATCTGGGCGAGCGCTTCGGGGCCGAGGCGGCGCGCGAGGCGGGACTGATCAACAGGGTCGTTCCGGTTGCTGAGTTCGAAGCCAGCGTCGGCAAGCTGGCGCATCGCCTGGCGAACGGGCCGACACACGCCTACGCCAACACCAAGGAACTGCTCAACGCCTCGCTCAACGCCAGCCTTGAGTCGCAGCTCGACGCCGAAGCCAAAAGCTTCGCCGATTGCGCGGCGACTGCCGATTTCTCCGAAGGCGTCACCGCCTTCGTCGACAAACGCCCGCCGGACTTCACCGGCGAGTAATCCAGGGAGCAGGGGAAATATCATGGCATCGCTAAAAGGAAAGACCCTCTTCATCAGCGGCGGCTCGCGCGGCATCGGACTTGCGATTGCCAAGCGGGCGGCTGTCGACGGCGCCAATATCACCATCGCCGCCAAGACCACCGAGCCGCACCCCAAGCTGCCCGGCACCATCTATACCGCCGCCGAGGAGATCGAAGCGGCGGGCGGTAAGGCGCTTCCCCTGCAGGTCGATATCCGCGAGGAGGAGCAAGTCCTCGCCGCCGTCGAGAAAACCGTCGAAACTTTCGGTGGCATCGATATCTGCATCAACAACGCCAGCGCCATCAGCCTTACCGGTACGATGGATACGCCGATGAAGCGCTTTGATCTGATGCACCAGATCAACGCGCGGGGGACCTACCTTTGTTCGCGCACCTGCCTGCCGTATTTGATGGAGGCACAGAACCCGCACATTCTGACTCTGGCCTCGCCGCTCAATATGGAGGAGCGCTGGTTTGCCCCGCACGTCGCATACTCGATGGCTAAGTTCGGCATGAGCATGTGCGTTCTCGGCATGGCCGGCGAGTTTCGTGGCAAGGGCATCGGGGTCAACGCTCTGTGGCCGCGCACGGTGATCCTGACCGCTGCCCTGCAATTGATCCCAGGGGTCGAGGGCGAGCGCTGCCGCAAGCCCGAGATCATGGCCGATGCCGCCCACGCCATCCTCACGCGCGAGGCCAAGAGCTGCACCGGCAATTTTTTCATCGATGACGAGGTGCTGGCCGAGGCCGGCGTCACCGATCTCGATCAGTACGCCGTCAAGCCGGGCATGAAGCTGCTGCCCGATTTCTTCATTGATTGAACGCGCTTCACGTGGGTGCGAAGGCTCACGCGGGGGCAAAGCGATAGCGTCCGAATTTGATTCCGCTTAGGCGATCCGCTTGATTTTGCCGCTGTTGCGATAAACGCGTTCAGGCGGGAATAGGACCGCGACTGTGGTGCCGCAATCGATCTCGCTTTCGATTTCGATCGACCCGTCGTGAAGCTCGACCATTGATTTGACGAGCGACAGGCCGAGCCCGGTGCCCTCGTAACTGCGTGCAAGACGCGAATCGACCTGGCCGAAGGGCTCAAAGATGACATCAAATTTGTCGGCCGGAATACCGATTCCGGTATCGGCGACCGTGATGCGTAAGCCCGCCGCGTCGACCGAGGCCGCCAACGTGACCGCACCGCCCTCGGGGGTGAACTTGACCGAATTAGACAACAGGTTGATCAGTATTTGTTTGACTATTCGCGCATCGCCCAGAATCGCGGGCAGATCGTCCGGGACATTGCACCTGAGCTCTATCCGGCCCTTGTCCGCACGCGCTGCAATCAGCCGGACCGATGCCTTGGCGACCTTGGACAAATCGAACGGCGCTTCCTCCACTTTCATCTCGCCAGCCTCGATCTTTGACATGTCGAGGATGTCGTTGATGATCGACAGAAGATGGACGCCGCTGTTGTGAATATCTACCAGATATTCCTGGTAGCGCGGCACCCCGATCGGGCCGAATGTTTCAGTCGTGATAACCTCCGAAAATCCGATGATCGCATTCAACGGGGTGCGCAACTCATGGCTCACGGTCGCCAGGAATGCCGACTTTGCGCGGTTAGCCCGCTCGGCGGCGTCTTTAGTGACACGCAGATCGGCAAGCAGCCGCTCGCGCTCGGCGAGTTCCTCGCGAAGCTGCGTGCGGGCCTGGAACTGCCGATTCTGGAGGTTTTCGAACTCTCGGACGACCAACCCGATCTCGTCGTGGCCCGACCAGTCGACCGCGATCGGTCGGTCGTCCTTCGAGCGCTTAATTGCCGAGACCAATCGTTTCAGCGGGACCGCAACGGTCCAGTGGACCGATGCCCAGACGGCAATGACGATAACCACGAATAGGACCGCCATGACCAGGCCGGAAAACGCCCGCCGTTGGCGCATGCTTTCGACGATATGCCGGTCGCTCGCAAAGGTGAGGATTCGGCCAAGCCGTTGGATCTTCGATCCATCGAATCTGGTGATCGTATGAGAGGCCTCGAATACCGTGAAATTTTCTGAGCGAAACCTCCCGAACCGGTAGCGCGCCTTGCCATCGGCCCCGAAGATCACCACGCCGATGATGTCGGGGTTCGACAAGATGCCCGAGAGGATCAACGTCATCCGCTCCTGATCCTGACGCATCAGATATTGCGGAATGATGATCGACTGACTCTGGGTGATCAACTTCTGGCTATGAACCAGCTCGCGCTTCTTGTCTGCGTACTCGATCTGATCGAATAGGTAGAGCGCGCCGAATAAGATCAGGAACATCGATGCGCAGACGAACGCGAAAACCTTCGCGAAGATTTTGCCGCGAATGATTTGCACGAGTGAGCGCAAGGGGTCCTGCCTGCCAGCCGGCAGTTATTTCGGTTTGGAAATTAGTTTCCAAGCTTTGTTGGCGGTCTGGATGTATGAGTTCTTTTTCCTGGTCCAGATCGATAGAGTGCCGGCGTTGATCAAAAAGTATAGTCGTCCGCCGACGATTTCCCAGAGTTGCGGATCGATGGCGGATTTGCTGCCATGGACAACGCCATAGGCGCAGTAGCCACCATACTGGGGCGCGTATTTCTCTGGATTCGCATTAAACAGGGCGCGGTTGGCAGGAGATGAAAAAGCGTAATTCGCGCCTTTATATCGAGCCGTCAGATGGGTTTTGCCTCGGACCGGCCGGCCGAGGGTGAAATAGGCCACGGGATCGTAGCGCCCGATCGCATATCCGCTCGAATCGACGTTGATGATCGGGGCTTCGCTCTCGGCGAGGGCAAGCCTGACGGGAGCAACAAGCATGAACGCAAGGCAAAGGGCAAGGCAGGCCAGTCGCATGGGCGTCGCCTGACATAAACCGCCCAACTTCTTTGGCAGATAAACCATTTCTGCCCCCGGTTGATATATACTTCCTTTTCTCACCCGGATTGGTGCCAGCTAAGGCCTAAATAATAGTTAATCTGCTCCCGAGGGGCTCACTTCAGCTACGAACGCGTATTTCTGCAGGCGCGCTCCTGAGCTTGTCGAAGGGCGCGTATGCCAGGAGCCGGGCAACGGCTTTTGGGTATTAGAGAAAACTGTAAGGATCGATATCGACCTTAATTCGAACATTGGACGGCGTCTTGATCGCCGCCAACCAGTCGCGCAGGACCGTCTGGAGCCGCGCTTCCTTACCGCCCTTGATAAGAAAGCGCCGGCGGTGGCGTCCGCGCAATGTGGCCAGCGGCGCGGGGGCGGGACCCAAAACCGTGATCCCCTCGATCCGGGGCGCGCATCGCGCTAGCGCGCGAGCGGTTTCCTCGACCAGGGCGAGGCTCGGCCCCGAGACGATCAGCGCGGCGAGACGCCCGAAAGGCGGCAGGCTGCTGGCTTCGCGTCCGGCGCGTTCCTCGGCCAGAAAGCGCGTCCGGTCGCCCGCCGCCATCGCCTGCATCACCGGATGCTCCGGCATGTAGCTCTGCAGCAGGACGCGGCCCTTGAGCGCCGCCCGCCCGGCGCGTCCGGCGACTTGGCTGAGCAGCTGAAACGTGCGCTCGCCGGCGCGCGGATCGCCGCCCGTCAAACCAAGATCGGCGTCGATTACGCCAACAAGGGTGAGCTGGGGGAAGTGATGGCCCTTGGCCATGATTTGCGTGCCGATCAGGATGTCGAGCTGGTGGTCCTCGACCAGACGGACGAGCTCGGCCGCCGCCGCCGGCCCGCGCAGCGTGTCGCTCGCCATCACTGCGAGGCGCGCCTCAGGGAAATGAGCCGCGACCTCCTCAGCGACGCGTTCAACCCCGGGTCCACAGGCGACCATCGCGTCCTCCGCGCTGCAGGACGGGCATTGCGGCGGCGGGCGTATGGCATGGCCGCAATGATGGCATTCTAGCCGGCGGGCGAGGCGGTGTTCGACCAGCCAGGCAGTGCAGCGCGGGCAGGCAATGCGATAGCCGCAGGCGCGGCACAGGGTCAAAGGCGCGTAGCCCCGGCGGTTCAGGAACAGCATAACCTGTTCACCCGCTTCGAGAGTCTTGGCGAGCGCCTCATCGAGGCGCGGAGACAGCCAGCGGCCCCGGGCCGGCGGGTGTTTGCGCATATCAATTATTTCAATTTCGGGCAGGCTCGCCCCGCCGTGCCGCGAGGGCAGGCGCAGGTGGCGGTAACGCCCGGCCTCGGCGTTCATCAAGCTCTCCAGCGACGGCGTCGCCGAAGCCAACACGACCGGGAAGGCGCCAAGGTTAGCGCGCACCACCGCCATGTCGCGGGCATGATAGACGACCCCGTCTTCTTGTTTGTAGGAGCCATCGTGCTCCTCGTCGACGACGATCAGACCGAGATCGGCGAAGGGCAGAAACAGCGCCGAGCGCGCACCGACGACGACCTTGACCTTTCCTTCGGCGACGGCGCGCCACACAACCCGGCGTTGGGGGCGTGGCACCTCGGAATGCCAAGCCGCTGGCGGCGCCCCGAAGCGCTCGTTGAAACGCTCGAACCATTGGGCGCTCATGGCGATTTCGGGTAGCAGCACCAACACCTGCTTGCCGGCGGCCAAACACGCCGCCACTGCCTCGAAATAAACCTCTGTCTTGCCCGACCCAGTGACCCCGTCCAGCAGCGTGGCGTCGAAGCCGCCGCTTGCGATGGCTTCGCGCAGCGCCTCTGCCGCCGCGCTCTGGTCGGCCGAGAGCGTCGGTCCGCTTGTCGTGGGATCGGGCTGGGGCGGTGTAGGTTTGCGCATCGGGATCGGTTCGAGCACGCCGGCCTTGGTCAGCCCACTGACGACCCCCGTCGTCACCCCCGCTTCGCGCGCCAACTCGGCTGCCAGACGCGGCGGCCCGTCATGGAGCACCGACAACACCCGGCGGCGCGCCGGGGTCATCCGCAAGCCCGCATCCTCAGGGTCGAGCGTCGTTCGGGCGTAAGCGATCATCGGTTTCGGCGGCTCGAGCGCCTCGGGAGTACTCATCACCATGCGCAGGACCGAGCCCGGCCACGAAAGAGTGTAGCGCGCGACCCAGTCAACGAAGCGGCGAGAGACTTCGTTCAGCGGCGGGGCATCGAGGATAGAGGAAACAGCGCGCAGCTTGGCCTCTTCAACCCCTCCCTCAGCCTCACCCCAGATCACCCCGATAATCGTGCGATTGCCGAGCGGGACGGTAACGAATGCGCCCGGCTCGGCGCCATTTTCCATCTTCAGCCGATAGTCGTAGGCGCCCTTTAGCGGCAACGGCAGGAGGACGCCCGATACATTTTCCGCCGGCGAATCGGCTTGGGTTCGGCTGGAACGGCGGGCGACCATGCGGTACACTCTAAGCCAACGGGCCGCCGGGCGGCCAGCGGCGCCCGTTCCCAGGCGTTGAATGACGAGAATCGGGAACCTAACTCCGGAGTGGAAGCGTCCAGCATGAAGTTCTTCATCGACACTGCCGACCTCAACGAAATCCGTGAGCTGGCCACCACTGGCCTGCTCGACGGCGTCACTACCAACCCCTCGCTCATCGCCAAATCGGGTGGGGACTTCCTCGAAACCATCGCGGAAATCTGCCGCACCATCCCTGGCGATGTCAGCGCCGAGGTCGCCGCCACCGATTTCCACACCATGCTGCGCGAGGGCCAGCGTCTGGCCAAGATCGCCGACAACGTCGTTGTCAAAGTACCGCTGACGATGGACGGACTGAAGGCCTGCAAGGCGCTCACCCTCGATGGCACCAAAGTCAACGTGACCTTATGCTTCTCGGCCGTCCAGGCGCTGCTCGCGGCGAAGGCCGGGGCCACGTATGTTTCGCCCTTCGTCGGCCGGCTCGACGATATCGGCGCCGACGGCATGCAGCTGGTCGCCGACATCGTAGAGATATACGGCAACTATCCGGGCTTCCAGACCGAAGTCCTGGTTGCCTCGATCCGCCATCCGATCCACTTGATCGAGGCGGCCAAGATGGGCGCCCACGTCGCCACCATCCCACCGGATGTCCTGCGCAAGCTGTTCGCCCACCCGCTGACCGACAAAGGGCTTGCCGCATTCCTCAGCGACTGGGAGAAGACCGGCCAGTCGATCCTCGAACCGGTGGAGCAAAAACAGCGCCGCAGCCAGGCCAAATAGGACGCGACGCTCACGGAACCAGATGGCCCAACCTGCTCGGCTGAAACCGGACCTCGCTTCCCCCGACCTTGCCGAGGCGGTGGCGGGGTGGCGTCGCTGGCTGGCCGATGAACGCCGCGCCTCCGGACACACGAACGACGCCTATATCCGCGATCTGAACGGTTTTCTTGCCTTCCTCGCTCCCCATTTGGGCGAAACCCCAACCATCGATGCGTTGGACGGCCTTTCGGCGCGCGATTTTCGCGCCTGGCTGGCGCAACGCGCCATGAAGGACAGCAAGAAGACCTCGACCGCCCGGGCGCTCTCCGCGGTGCGCAGCTTCTACCGCCATCTCGCCCGCGCTGGGCTTGCCGACAATGCGGCTATCGCCGGCGTGCGCGGGCCGCGCTTACCGCGCGCGCTGCCCAAGCCGCTGACCGAGACCGAGGCGGCCGAGACGCTCGAACACAGCGCCCGACAGGCGGCGCAGAAATGGGTCGGCAAGCGCGACGCTGCCGTTCTGACGCTGCTTTATGGCTGTGGGCTGCGCATCGACGAGGCTCTGCGCCTCAACCGGGCCGAAGCGCCGCGCGCCGAGTCCATGGTGATAACCGGCAAGGGCGGCAAACAGCGGATGATCCCGGTGCTGGCGACGGTGCGCGCGGCGATCGAAGACTATCTGAGCGCCTGTCCCTACGACACCCCGCCCGATGGCCCACTGTTCGTCGGGGTACGCGGCGGGCGGCTCGGAGCGCGCACGGTGCAGGCGCTGATGCAGAAGCTGCGCGCCCGCCTCGGCTTGCCCGAGACGGCGACACCACACGCATTGCGCCACAGCTTCGCCACCCATCTACTCGCCGGCGGCGGCGATCTGCGGACGATCCAGGAATTGCTCGGCCACGCTTCGCTTTCGACCACCCAGCGCTACACCGGCGTCGATGCCGATAGCCTGATGGCGGTCTACGATGCGGCGCACCCGCGGGCGCATCAATCCAAACAAGGTCAAGCAAAACGAGGCCGAGAATGACGCTGCACCCTCAATGCCAGGCGGTGGTCGAGGCGAGCGCCGCGCGCGGCACCGTGTTCGACGCGCGGAACGCCGACGAGGCCCGTGCGCTCTACGCGGCCACGACCGAGATCTTCGCGCCGCAAACGCCGGCGCTCGAAAATATTGAGGATCGCCAAATCCCCGGACCCGAACAGTCAATACCGGCACGACTCTACCGGCCAAAATCCGACGGTGGCCGGTTGCCGATCCTGGTTTATTTCCACGGGGGAGGCTGGGTCTTTGGCGACATCGATACCCACGACGCGCTGTGCCGCATCGTCGCCGACGGGGCCGGCTGTCTGGTCGCCTCGATCGACTACCGCCTGGCGCCGGAACATAAATATCCGGCCGGGCTGGACGATTGCCTGGCGGCGACGCGCTGGATGGCACGGAACGCCGACGCAATTGGATGTGATGGTGGCAAGCTCGCGGTTGGCGGCGATAGCGCCGGCGGCAACCTCGCCGCCGCTGTCGCCCAGCGCGCCCGCGACGAGGGCGGTCCCGCGTTGGTCTTCCAATGGCTGATCTACCCGGCGCTCGATTTTACCGCCGACAACGCGTCGGTCCGCGAGAACGGGACCGGCTACCTGCTGACCAAGCAGGCGATCGACTGGACGCGCGAGCAGTACCTTGCCGACCCGCACGAAGAGGCAGCCGACCCGGGCGCCTCGCCGGGCCTTGCGCGCGAGCTTGCCGGTCTGCCGCCGGCGCTGATCCAGACCGCGCAATACGATCCCCTTCGCGATGAGGCAAAAGCCTATGCGGAACGGCTAGCCGCCGCCGGCGTGCCAATCGAGAGCATCCTCTATGACGGTATGGTCCATGGCTTCATGCGTATGGGCGCCCTGATCGATTGCGCCGGCGAAGCACTGGCAGACGGCGCGGCAGCTTTGCGGCGGGCGTTTAGTAAATAACCTGCACGCGGTTGCGTAGTGACAACCGGTTATAAAATTGACTGGCCGTAATTCCATTGGATGCCTGACGGCCACTCATGCACGAGCGTCCTGAGCGACCAAGGAATTGCGATATTATTTTTAGTCCATGCTGTTCCTCGTTCGAAGAGGGTCGGAATTTCGGGGAACCGGTGAGTCAGGCTCACCGGTTTCTGGAATGGAAGCTCTAATACGGCGCCAAACAGTGCGACCCGTCAAAAATCAATCCACAGAAACTTGTGAGCAGTCTGTGGATGATTTGTGCAAAAGTCGAATAATTATCCACAGAAAATGTTGTTTTCATTGGATTTTTGTCTTGTTTCCGCGAATTGAAAGGCGCAGTCTTCGGGCTGTGGGGACGGGCCTTCGGGTCAAGAACCACACGGATCAAGAAGCCTTCGGGTGGACGGGTCCAAACGCGGGGACAGGTCTTAGGACCTACGATCCGCGGGGTCCCTGAAGCCTTCGGGCGGATGGGCCCAAAGCGGGGGATCAGGCCTTCGGGCCGGGGCTCTCGCGGGTCGGGAAGCCTTCGGGCGGAACGGCCCGAAGCGCGAAACCGAGCCTTCGGGCCGGGTGCCGCGCGGATCGGGAAGCCTCCGGGTGGAGCGGTCCGCAATGTGGGGAAGGGCCTTCGGGCCTGGAACCACGCGGATCAGGAAGCGCGGGGACGGAAAGGTCCAAAACGTGGGGAGCGGCCTTCGGGCCAGGAACCACGTGGGTTGGGAAGCCTTCGGGTGGAACGATCCGAACGCGGGGACGGGTCTTCGGGCCTATGAGCCGCACGGACCCCGAAACCTTCGGGTGGAAAGGTCCAAAACGTGGGGAGGCGCCTTCGGGCTAGAATCCACGTGGATCAGGAAGCCTTCGGGCGGAGCGATCCAGGAGACGTCAGGAGTGTTCTTCGGAACACGAGCAGGGACTCCGCGTCCAGGCACCTGACGTCTCTTTTTATTTGCGCCGGCATTTACCACCGGTAGATGAGATTGACTTATCGACCGGTGGCAAGCGCGACCGAGCTTATGCGAGGCAGTCAAGGGAGCGGACGCGACCGCCCGGCGTTTGAGGGAACATACAACGGTCATTCTTATTGGCCGTTGGTATTATGTGCGAAGACACGATCGCCGAGCATCACCAGAAAAGCGAAGGTCCGGCACGAAGGCTGCGGCGCTTTCGCACCCCGCCGCCATGCCGGACCCCCTAGCAACATCAATTGTTGCTCTCCGCGTCCTCAAGCACCTGTGGGTCGAGTTGATACGGAGTTGCGACTCGCGGGTCAACTAAATTTTGTGGGTTGGCGCTGCTACAAGGGCATATCTAGTAGTCAGTTGGATTATTTCGACCATCTTCGGCGATTTGTTTCCTTCATTCTACGTCGCCGGTTAAAGCGTGATCTTACCAAATGGACACGCAGTGATGGGACCAAGCGGATTGTGTCTGACCCATCAAGCCTCGCTGGAACGAGGGGCATAGTGTACCGTGCACAATTGGAACCAGACGCAGGCTGTTCCCGGCGATCCCTGGTCAGACGCGAACCAGATCGGCCGCCCCAATTCCGGCAAGCCGGCCGAGGACAGCGGCGGTGAGCAAGCCGTTGCCCGAGAGGTAGCCCGCGACATCTGGCCCGGAGACCCCGCACGCCGCGCCGCCGCCGGCGAAGAGGTTGGGCAGCGCGCCGGCGTCCTTGCGCAACACTCGCGCGCCTTCGTTGACGACCAGCCCGCCTTGGGTGTGAAACAGCGCGCCCGTCACTTTGATCGCGAGGTAGGGCGGGGTGAGAGTGGTTTGTTTTTCGAAACGGCGTCCGAAAGGGCAGGTGCCTTCTGATTCGGCGAGCGCCCGCACCTCGCCGATGCTCGAAGCGAGCGCGCCTTCCGGTAGGCCGCACGCGCGGGCCAACGCCTCAGGCGTCTCCGCTGTATGGACAGCGCCGGCGGCGTCGGCGTTGCGATAGTCCTCGAAACCGAGCCCCAGTTCGTGTAGGCGCGCATCGTAGATATCCCAGGCGTGCCCGCCCGGCTGGGCCAGCACCGCCACCGCCTGCTCGGAATAACCCTCGTGCTCGTTCGAGAAACGCTGGCCCCGCGAATTGACCTGGATGCCGCCTTCCATCATCAGCGCCCAGGTGATGAGGATGCCGTGGGGGTGGGCGACCGAGCCGTGGCCCTGGTAGCCTGTCATGTGTCGGCTTACGGCGCCCAGCGCCAGCCCCCATCGCACGGCCTCGCCCCGGTTCCCGGTATGGCCAAAGTAGAGCGCCTCGGTCATCTCGGGTATGTGCGATGCCAGCATTTCCTTGTTGCCGCCGAAGCCATTGCAGGCGAGCACCAGCGCCCGGCAGCCGATATCCTCGGCCGATCCGTCGGGCCGCTCGATGCGGATACCGTGGACGCGGCCATCTTGATCGGCGAACAGTGCAGTCGCCGGGGCGCTGGTGAGGATTTCGATGCCCCTGGCCTCGGCCGCGCCACGCAGTTGGTCCATAAGCTCGACACCTGTCTTGCCGGGCGGGGAATGCATGCGCAGACGCGAATGGCCGGGATAGAGAAAACCCTCGACTAGCTGCAACTCGATCCCGCAATCGCTGGCGAGCCAATCGATGGTCGGGCCGGACGCCTCACAGATCGCCGCAACCATCGCCGCATCGGTCCGGTTTTTGGTCTTGGCCATGATGTCGCGGGCGAAAAGCTGTGCACTGTCTTCGATGTTCAGGGCGGCTTGCTGGCGCGTGCCGGCGGCCGGGATCATGCCCGAGGACAGTGCGGTTGATCCTGCCGGTATCGGGTCGCGCTCGACGATGACCGCTTCGCATCCTCCGGCGTGAACTGCCAGCGCTGCGATAAGACCGCACGCGCCGCCGCCGATAATGAGGATCGGGACGCTCGTCCCGAACGTGGCCTCGTCGGGCAAATGGATGCTCACCGACCTTTTTCACTCAGCGCGACAAGCGCGAAATCGTTCTGCAGGTCGCCAAACAGGAGGCCAGTGTGGGCAGGGCCAGCGATGTGAGCGGTCATGGATGCCTCATTTCGGCGGGTCAGATCGGACCGACCTTACCGATAGCGACAATTTTAACAAAAAGTTATTCATCTGCCGGCCATAGTCGGCGACCGCTTCCACGAACCGATTTGGGCCTGCTATGACATCCCTTTTTCGGAACCTAGCCTTAGTTCTATGCGCCGGCGCACTTTTAGGCGCCTGCACCTGGCGCGATGTTGGGCAGCTTTTCGAAAACCCCAGGGAATGGCCTAACGAGCGCCGCGTGCTGGCCCGCGACTGGGTGGTTCCAAATATCAAGGCCAGGGAAGGCCGGGTCTATTGCTATCGCTCGCTGGCCGCGGTCGAATGCTACCCCTATCCGATTGCCGGCGCGTCTGCCCGTTATGTCGAGGATTATTCGCCCGTCTACAGGCCCAAGAAAAAGGCCGAGCTGAAGAAACAAGACGAGCCAAAGAAAAAAAAGTAGATCGGCGAGCTCACATTCCCAACGAAAACCACCCCGTCTCGTAAACATCCGACAAGGTCTTGGAAGCGCATCGATCGGCTCAAGCTGGTCATGCGCTCGCGGTATACGGCCTGTCCGCAACGCTAGTGAAGATTGCCTGTTGTGACGTTTGCCTTTACCGTCCGGGCGGATTAATTCCACTAAAGCAGCCAACAGCGCAAAAGTCCGCCGTCGCGGGAAGGGGTTTTCGTATGGAACGTTCGTTCGCCAAGGAAATAGAATCCCTCAAGCTGGGTGAGGGCGAAGTCTTCGAGGGCGAGGGAATTCTTGCCGTCACCAAGGCTGCGCTTCAGGCCGGCGTCTCCTATGTCGGCGGCTATCAAGGCTCGCCTGTCAGCCACCTCGTCGACGTGCTCTCCGAGGCCAAGGAGATCATGGACGAGTACGGCGTGCACTTGGAAATATGCGCCAACGAAGCCGGTGCGGCGGCGATGCTTGGCGCCTCGATCAACTACCCGATACGCGGACTGGTGACCTGGAAATCAGTGGTCGGCACCAACGTCGCATCCGACGCGCTTTCGAACCTCGGTTCGGTTGGTGTCGTCGGCGGCGCGGTCGCGGTCATCGGCGAGGATTACGGCGAGGGTGCCTCGATCATCCAGGAGCGAAGCCACGCTTTCGCCATGAAGTCCTCCCTGTGGCTGCTCGACCCGCGGCCCGAGTTGGGCACCATGGTCGATATGGTCGAGAAAGCCTTCGAGTTGTCGGAAGCGTCGAACACGCCGGTGATCGTGATGCTGCGCATCCTCGCCTGCCACGTCCAGGGGCGATTCGTTGCGCGCGACAACCGCATTCCTAAAATCTCCGGCCACAACAAAATCAAGGAGCCCGTTTACGATCTGATGCGGATCAGCCTGCCGCCGGGAACCTACGCGCAGGAGAAGGCCAAAATCGAACAACGCATGCCGGCGGCTAAGCGCTTCATCCTCGATCACGCTATGAACGAGACCTTCGAAGGCGATCTGGACGATATCGGCATCATCACGCAAGGTGGGCTCTACAACACCGTCCTGCGCGGGCTGAACCGCTCCGGACTGGCCGATTTCTACGGCAAGTCTCGGGTGCCGATCCACGTCCTCAACGTTACTTATCCGCTGATCGACGAGCAGCTCAATGAGTTCTGCGCTGGCAAGAAACACGTGCTGATGGTCGAGGAAGGCAACCCCGACTATATCGAACAGGCGCTCAACGCGATCCTGCGCAAGGCCGATTTGCAGACCAAAATCCACGGCAAGAACGTCCTGCCGATGGCCGGGCAGTACACCGCCGACGTGGTCCAAACCGGGGTCGCCAAATTCATCGCCCTGGCCAAGCCGAAGGGGGTCGATACCGGGCGCGCCGCTTCGCTGCCCGATGAGATCGCCAGCCTCAAGGGCAAGGCCGCCGGGCATTTGGGCACACCGGTTCCGGTGCGCCCGCCGACCTTCTGCACTGGCTGTCCCGAGCGCCCGGTGTTCAGCGCCATCAAGCTCGCCGAACGCGACGTCGGCAAGAGCCATATCAGTTGCGATATCGGCTGCCACACATTCTCGACCCTGCCGCCCTTCAACCTTGGCAATACCGTGCTGGGCTACGGACTTGGCCTTGCCAGCTCGACCGGTGTGGCGCCCAACTTCGAGCGCCGGGTGATCTCGATCATGGGCGATGGCGGATTCTGGCACAACGGCCTGTCGACCGGCGTCGCTAGCTCGGTCTTCAACAACGACGATTCGGTGCTGATCGTTATGAAGAACGGCTACACCTCGGCGACCGGTTGGCAGTTCCTGCCCTCGAGCCCCAAGAATGGCCGCTTCGAGGAGGCGCGCATGTCGATCGAGGCGACGATGCGCGCGCTCGGTGTCAAATGGCAACGCACGGTGCAGACCTATGATGTCGCCAAGATGGTCAAGACGTTAAAAACCGCGCTGACCACGGCCGAAAAAGGACTCAAGGTGATTATCGCCGAGAGCGAATGCATGCTGGCCAAACAGCGCCGGGTACGCGCCGAACGAGCAGAGCGGCTGCGGGCGGGCAAGCGCGATATCCGTCCTCGGTTCGGCATCGACGATGATGTCTGCACCGGCGATCATGCCTGCATCCGACTTTCGGGCTGCCCCTCGCTGACCATCAAACCGAGCACCGATCCTTTGCGCAGCGATCCCAAGGCCTCGGTCAACAATGATTGCGTCGGATGTGGGCTGTGCGGCGAGATCGCCCACGCGGCGATCCTCTGCCCGTCCTTTTACAGGGCCGACATAGTATCCAACCCGAACCGGATCGATCGCTGGTTGACGCGTCTGCGCGGGGCGGTCATCACCCGGCTGTGGAGCCCCGAGGCACGGCGGATCGGCGGCGGCCTCGCCGGTGCTATCCTCGAGCCCGAAGCATCGTCGAGGCGGGCGGCCTGAAGCGATGTCGCCGCGGACAACAAAGGCTGCCAAGCCGGTCAAGATCCTCATCGCAGCGATGGGCGGCGAGGGTGGCGGGGTGCTGACCAGCTGGCTGGTCAACGCGGCAAGGGCGCTCGACCTGCCGGTCCAGGCGACCTCGGTCCCCGGGGTCGCCCAGCGCACCGGCGCCACTTCCTATTATGTCGAGATCGTGCCGACGCCGCGCACCAAGCTCAAGGGCAGGGAGCCGGTGCTCGACCTCTACCCGGCCCCCGGCGAGGTCGACCTGATGATCGCGACAGAGTTACTGGAGACCGGGCGGGCGCTCGAAAAAGGCTTCGTTAATCCCAAATCGACAACCCTGATCGCCTCGACCCACCGGGTCTACTCGCTGACCGAAAAGATGGCCATGTCGGACGGCCGCTACGATGACGAGAAACTGCTCGAGGCGGCAAAGAACATGGCCAAGCGCGCCATCCTCTTCGACATTGATAAGGCCGCGCGCGAAGCTGGCTGCATCCTCAACTCGGTCATCCTCGGCGCCATGTCGGGGAGCGATTTGCTGCCCATACCGGCGCAGACGTTCGAGCAGGGCATACGCGATGCCGGCAAAGCGGTCGAGGCCAACCTCGCTGGCTTCGCTGTCGGCCGTGCCTACGCCCAAGGCAAGATCATCGAAGCGCCGACCAAGGCGAAAGCCAAAGCCAAACAGCGTCCGGTCACCGTCGACCGCGAGGCCGAGACCTTGCGCAAGCGCATCGACGGCGCCTATCCAGGCGCGCTCCGCCCGCTGGTGATGGAGGCCGCCGGCCGCTGCCTCGATTTCCAGGACGCGCGTTACGCCGGCCTCTATCTCGACCGGCTGGACCGGGTTTACGGGGCCGAGACGGCGCGCAGCACGGTCGATGTCGAAAAGAAGGGCGCGCTGGAGGTGACCGACGAGACGGCCCGCCAGCTTGCTTTGCGCATGTCCTACGAGGATGTGATCCGCGTGGCCCAGCTCAAGACCCGGGCTTCGCGTTTCGATCGGGTCCGACGCGAAGTCAAGGCAGCGCCCGAGCAGCTTGTAAGGATTACCGAATTCCTCAAGCCTGGGCCCGAGGAGTTCGCGCAAGTCATGCCCGCCTTCCTCGGCCGCCCGGTTGCCCGCTGGGCCAGACGCAATCCCGCCAAGGCCCGTCGGCTTCATTTCGGGATGCATATCCGCAGCGATACGATCTTCGGCTTCGCGCGCATGCGCCTGATGGCCGGGATGCGGCGGATGCGGCGGATCGGCTTCCGCTACGGCGAGGAACAGCGGGCGATCGAAGCCTGGATCGAGTTGGTTTGCCGGGCGACGTCGGAAAACCGCGCGCTGGCTCTGGAGACCGCCCGGTGCGCCAAGTTGATCAAGGGATACGGCGACACCCATAAGCGCGGCACCGACAGCTTCGCCGCCATCACCGCTGCCCTCATCGAGCCGGCCCTCGCAGGCGCCCCATTTACCGCCGCTCAGGTCGCCCAAGCCCGCGAAGCCGCCCTCGCCGATCCCGAGGGTGACGCGCTGGCAAAAGTGCTGGCCGAGATTACCGGCGCCCCCGTCGAACGCGTAGCTGCCGAATAACGC
>JAPULJ010000411.1 GCA_027295145.1 Alphaproteobacteria bacterium
TATTTCGCCATCGCGATTCATCGAAAACGTACGAACACCATTTGCCTTTGGCCCACACCGGCCCTTGATGTTGTGTCGTCCGGTGCACCGCCTTGGTCGTTTGGTCCGCGATCCATTTGGCGGTCGTGTGAATGTCCCTGCCGCTATAACTGATCAACAAATGTGTGTGCGTCGGCTCAATCGACGCCGCAACGATCGACCACTGCGACTTCTTCGCGCACGTTCCAATCGCGCTGAGAACTGCGTCGATCATGATTTCGTTGAGCATCACAGGTTCGCGGAGCATTCGCTCCCGTGCCATGCGCTTCCGAACGGAGTCGCCTTCATGAAGCGTGTGTGGCTGGACGTATCCGATCATCTCATCCCACGCATCGGACCACGATCCACGCTCATCGCCCGGCAGCCACAAACCGTACCCGGATTTGACAACGTGATATCCGATCGTCCGCCTCGCCATACCAATTCATCGTAATCGCATTGTAAAGCCGCGACCGTGTTCCGGGGCTGGTCGCGCTCCCCGAACGGCATTCGCCCCCCACAAACCCCTGTAAAGCCGCGACCGTTGGTCGCGCTCCTGGATCGCAAAGCGCCCCACCGTGTTCCGGGGGTCCAGGATTCCGGGGTTCCGGGGGCAGCTTTCCGCGGGCTCGCGCCATGTACCCGCGGGATTTACGTTGCTGTTCAGCATGGCGTCTGCCCTGTTATACTGAAATGTTGGATCAACTGTCAGGCTGGCACAAACCGCTTACCGTCGCCGTCCGGCGGCTTGTAACCGCCGAGATGGCCGTAACGACCGTGACACGAACAATAACCGTTTGAAGCGGTGAAAGGAGATTTCCATGGGACGACCCGTAGTGCATTGGGAGTTGTGGTCGCAAGATCCCGAAAAGGTATCTGATTTCTATAAGACGGTTTTCGATTGGCAGATCAGCCACATGCCCGAGATGAACTACCACCTCGTGCAGACCGGCGGCGAGGGCGGGATCAACGGCGGAATCATGAAACCTCAAAAAGGACCCTGGCCGAGCAATCTGACTCTTTACATAGACGTCGATGACCTTGATGCGTACGCCAAGAAGATCACCGACGCCGGCGGCAAGGTTGTCGTCGATAAAATGGACGTACCGGGCGTCGGCCAGTTTTGCTTGTTCGAGGACCCGGATGGACGAGTGCTCGGCATGTGGAAGCAGCTGAAATCAGCTTAGGATTACCAAGCCCCAAGCCGTCATGGATGGTCCGGGGGTCCGGGGGTCCAGCGTTCCCGGACTCCGGGGGCGGGATTGATCGCGCTCCCCAAACGGCATGAGCCCCCCGCAAACCCCTGTAAAGCCGCGACCGTTGGTCGCGCTCTTCGCGGACTGGTCGCGCTCTTGGATCGCCCAACGCCCGCCCGTGTTCCGGGGGTCCAGGATTCCGGGGGTGGTCGCGCTCTTCGATCGCAGCGCACCTGACCGTGTTCCGGAGTCCAGGATTGGCAATGGTTTCCCCCGGCCGCCCAGAGCTGCGCAGGCTGAAGAGGGCGTCAAGGGATCAAAGCATCGAGCCGTCGTGATCGCGCCAAGAAATCGCTCCTCGAATGATTCATCCTGACACCGTTTCTGCCCCCGTTCTGCGCTATAGTAAAAATGGAGTAGATCGTGAAATCAAAAGCACAAGCGATGATAATGGTGGCCGACGGAACTGGCGGGATGACGCAAGTCAAGGACAGGCGTTTCGAGGCAGGCGATTGGCCGATCCTCTTTAACGTGTCGAAAAAGGAGGCAGACACCTGGTTGCAATACCTCTCGGCGGAGTGCACGAAGAGCGGATGGAGCGTCAGTAGTATCGGGCAAATGGACGCGAAGGAAAACAGCGGAAGCCTAACAGTCAACGCTGGAGCAGACGGACAATTGGCCGTCGTCTGGGAACGCAAACGCGGCGGATTGATGAAAGTTAGAGCCCGATCTACCGGAGAGCCGGAACTCCCTTTAACTAAGGCTCGCGAACTGATTGAGCGCGTGAATGACCGTTCGCGGTCTGCTGCGAAAGAGCAGTTCCTGAGGCATGGGTATCTCTACTATACAGGTTTGCCGTGGTGCGGCGAACTGTGGTTGGGAGATTCACTCAGGCTCTACAGGCCATCCAAGCAAGATAACGAAGCCTTGTTCGGACCTCGAATCATCCTAGTCGATGAACAGCTGCACGCCATCGACTCGGCCGACGCGAACTCCGCTTTCGCGGTGAGGCTTCGTGAACTGTCAGTGTTTCTCAGCGTGGTCACGGGGCATGCGATCCGGGTTTCGGCCAATGCTGAACGCGTTTGGACATGGACCACTGATACGCAAAACCAAGTTGAGTGCGATACTCGGAGCCTGGGCTACTTCGAAAAGGAGTGGTTGAAGGAGATGCCGACGAGAGGGCAAGTCCCTCCGGTTCCGCTCTATGAGGTGCACCGCCCTGACTTCTCCCGGCGTAGTGATGTGAGTCAGACCGAATTACGCTTGCCTGCGGATGTTCTTGATCTGTGGCAGGCGTTCTCACAACTGCAGATCGAACGACGCAGGCAGTTCCTGCAGGTAGGCAGCATGTGGCAGCTCGCACTCTCACTCGACGAAGACCACGAAACGATGCGATTTGCTCTGATGGTTGCGGCTTGCGAGGCCCTCAAGCCGAGCGACCGTCAGTTCAGAGATCGCAACATCTACGGAGTTGTCGAGGGACTATTGGGATCGTCGAACGCCGAGTTCCTTCGCGAGCAGCTGCAGGCTCAGGATGTCCGGGATGCGCATCTGCACAGTGGAGAGTTCCGGGGCGACGAGTTTGCAAAGCACATAGTGATGTCGAGTTTCCAGGATCCTACCTTTGGCTTCGCAGGTCGCGATTTGCGGCGGATCACGCAGGCAAGCATCATCGAGTGGCTGCGGCTTGGTGGCATATTTACTATTCCGACCCGGAAACGTCAAAAGAAAAGCTGGCGCCGATGGGTGAAAAAGCATGACATGGTTTTACTGCCCGCCTGCCTCACCCTAGGTATTGTGGTGGGATTCGCGCTGGGCTGGATCATAATCACGTCGTAGCGCCAACGCATTCCCGTAAGAAAAAGGGACGGGAGTTCTTTCAATATCAACCCCCGGCCCCCGGAATTGAGGCCACAGCGGGACAAGAATGTCAGCGTCCCAAGCTGAACGCCCCGGCCCCCTGCCCCCGGATCGTGTGAGGGATCCCGATTGAATCGGGATCGGGAAATCGCTACTCGAACAATTCATCCTGACACTTTTTCTGCTCCCCGTACCGAGGAAACTCCGGCGCCGCTTTCCGAAACAGCAAAGCCGATATGACAAACAGCATGGCAAAGAATGCACTGAGCACGAATACACCGAACACGCCCGGTGCCCAGGATGTAGCAGGAGGCGGCCAGATAAGGAGCGCAATTACGGGGACTAGCATTTGAGTGAGTGCCGCCGCAAATAATGTACGTGCCATTGGGCGTGGCTTAAAGCGTGCCATAAGGGAACCGATGAATCCGACAGCGAATACTGCTCCATACAACAGGTTGGCGGGTTGCCCTTCGTTTCCGATAATGCCGACGGCACCGTTCACCCAGAAAAGAAGGAAAGCTCCTACAAGCCCAACGCCAAAAGCGGTTCGATACATGGTTTGCTCCGACCTTCTCGCTACCAGTTCGTACGCAAGGCCTACCCCGAACAGGAGAGCTCCCATAACAACGAAATCGAACAAGTCCCAGTTCACTTCATTGGTAAATTGCATCGCCACCAGAGGTATCATCAATATAAGCGCTATGACGACAGCCCACACAGTCAGTCTTTTTGTAATGTTTTGCATCATGATCATTGTTATCCTCTCTCTCATAATTCCCGCGAACGTTTCGGCGAACGCCCAAAGCGCGAAAGCGAACAATCCCTCGTCGGCTTCTTTGCGTTCTCGGCAGAGATCGTTGAAGGTCTGCTCCATTCCTTCCCCGAAGCGATCGCGGTACGGCTTCGAGTAAAGGCGAAGCAGTATTGCGTATAACTTTCGGTATCGCGCGATGGCGTGCTCATGTGCCATAAGCGTAAGTACTGGGCAAAAGCTTGTTGCTCGTGGCAACCGCCACCACCTCGCGGTATCGCTCTAACTCCGCCGCGAGCGCTTTCTGGCCGAGACCGGTGATTCTGTAATACACTCGCCGTTCATCATCCATATCGGGGTCTATCTTCTTGTCGCTCTCGCGTATCAACCCGGCCTCGATCATACGGGACAGCGAGCCGTAGAGCGTTCCCGGCCCCATGTTCACTTTTCCCTGCGAATCGGCTTCCACCTGCTTCATGATTCCATAGCCATGCCGCTCTCTTGTTGAGAGCGCGAGGAGGATATGAAGCACCGCCGGAGTCAGAGGCGCGTTTGCTTTGCTGTTTGCCATACTTCCATACTATATCCGTAGCGGATATATGTCAAGTGGAAATATACGGAGGTGGATAGCGCCGCCGCACCCCAAAAATTTCCTTTCCTTCTTTCCCGCCTTGCGGCGGAGGGGTCGGGGGAGGAGCCGCGCAAAAAATCGGAAGGAAATTTTTGGGCCTGGGCGTACTTGCCCTGGACGTAGTAGAGTGACGCCAAGTTGTTTAGACTGGCGGCCAAGCGTCGGACTTGCTCTCCGAACTTTTCCGCTTCTTTGAGGGCAGCCAAGAGCAGCTTTTCAGCCTGGGCGTAATCAGCCTGCTGGTAGGCCTTCGCGGCGCCTGCCATT
>JAPULJ010000412.1 GCA_027295145.1 Alphaproteobacteria bacterium
CACCGGGTCGGACCGAAAGGCGATGGCCATAGCCGATTAAGGGTATCATGTTGCTTCTCCCGTTGGCGTCCAGCGGCCAAGTCTTGGAGGGCCAGCTTCGTGCAAGCGAGTGTGGGCAAGCTGCGCGCGCCGGACGATCCAAACTGATGACGAAGTTCGATGACCTCGAGCTGCAATGCGACACGGCTTAGAAATGTCGAAATCACAGTAGAGGATAGCGCAGATAAGCTCGTGCTCATATTCGAGGAAAATCGAAAGGGATAGACAGTAGCGAATTTAACGACGATCAGCTGCTCGGAATAATCTCTCTTACCATAGAGGCCGACCCCCGCCCTTGCTCGATGTCCGACTTGGGTCAAACCCGGAAGTCACAGGCAGCGTCAGCGTAATGCATCTTGGGAAAGGTAGGGCATTTCGTCAGCTTCAATGTGCTGAAATCTAGGTTTTTAGGAGGGATGGGTCTTGTCAGCGTCGTGATTGGCTCCTGTTAAAACCCGCCTCGAAGGAACATCACCTCGGACTGTCGCGGCAAATCCCTAAAGGAGAGTTGGATCCACGATTCCGAATGCCGACGCACGGGCCAAAGCTTCCGCGCTCTGGCGACAAATTCCTCGGCCCCTCCAGCAGATCCAAATTGCATTGGGATAATCAACGCCGGCTTGATCATTTTCAGAACGTCGAACAACTCATCGTAGCTCATGGTATACGTTCCATCGATAGGGACCAGAGCGATATCGACACGTCCCAGTTGGGCTACGAAGTCGCGCGTGAGAACGTGACGCAGATTGCCGAGATGGACAATGCAAAGATCGGAGACGTCGAACACGAACATTGAGCTGTCATTGGATATCCTACCGCTCCAGTTCTGGAGATTGGTGGGCACATTGCGCACGCGCACATCCTTGAATCGCAAATTATGCTTGGCTACGCCGCCGGCTGGATTCCAGCCTTTAAGCACGTACTTAATTGCTGGATCGGTAAATTCGGTCGAGTGGGTTTCGGATTGCGTGTTCATGGTGACAATTTGGGGCAGGCGCGATGGTCGCAGATAGCCGTTGAAATCTGTAACGATTCGAACGCCGGCGGGCGATTCGATCTCAAAGCTGCCATGGCCGATAAAGTCGATCCGAACATGGTTGCGGGGCACCGACGCGATATTGCCAAACGCGGCCGGTATAAATCGGGGCGTGGTCCCGGCTATGGAATAACATGTTGCCTGAGCCGATGTCGTAACTGCTAAAAGCGCAGCTGGCATTCCAATTGCCAGAACCGATCTGATGATTGGCAACACGGCAGTCTCCTATCTTTAGCGCGCGATACGCGCTTTCCCCGTCAATACCGGATGTGGCTCGGGCGAATATGACCTGACGTTTGCGCTCGTCGAGTCACCACTCGAAACAAAGTTTCACCGAGCTACGCCACGATACCAGGTGTCGCACTCGTACCACAGGGCCAAACGGCCCCCCTCTATCCATCTTGCGACCGGCAATGGTGTGGTCTTTCAACCGACTTATTTGGTCAGTTCGTAGACCTTGCCCAACTCTGGATCTAGCAGTCTCACGGGCAGTCCTGCTTTTTTGAGCGCGGCCGCCAGATCGGCCGGCTTGGTACCGCCGTTGTACCGCCGCGAGATACCCTTTGCCCGCTTTGCAGGAACGTTGGCGCGAACCTTTAGGCCGAAATTATGGTGGTGTGGCACTATCGTCTTCAGATTCGGATTATCGGTTCGCAGCAACTTCACCATTTCGACGACATCGCCTGGATCGGTACTGGGGCCCAGCGGAAGAATGGCCACATCCGGCTTGTAGAGCCGGCCCCAGAGCTGCATATCCATGGTAACCGCCGTACTACCGGCGAAATAAACCGTCAGCCCATTCTCGAATGTGATGAAATACCCCATAGCGGAAGCGTCACTCAGCCCCTCGCGCGTCGTCGACCCGTGTACCGCGTTGACCGCGCGGACCGTCATCCCGTCGACGCGGACGCGCGAGCCGGGTCCGACACGAAAGATCTGCCGCGTCGAGATCTTGCGGGGCCCAAAATAGCCGCGCGCAAACGTGAATGTTGTAAAAATTTTAGCGCCTGTCTTAAGTGCAATCTCGGCGGTTTGGCCGATTTCGTCGCCATGACCAGTTGGCACCAGGATATAGTCCACCTTCTTGAAGTCATCGACCGTCACTTGGCTAAATGGATTCACCACGAAGGGGTTGGTAAGAAAAACTTTGCCTGAGGTCGAGGTCAATCGGAAGATCGACCACGAAAACCATTCGAGCGTTGGATTCTTGGATTGGGCGTGCGCCGTCAGCGATCCGCTAGCGGCGAGCACGCCAATCGTCACGATCAATAGTACGCGCTTGATGGATGATCCAATCATGTTATTACCTCCTCAAATCGGCGAATGGCCATGTCGGGAATGCCTTCCCCAAGGGTCCACTATAGGATGATGACTCCTCGGCGGTCGATTGACAACCGGTCCGGTTGCCTGGCGTTCGCAAAAAAATCAAATATCTTGGATTGGCTCTGTGACCCGGTGTGACCCGTAACGTCGCGCAAATGCGATCAAAAGCAGAAGTCTGACGGCGACTTTCAGATTTCTGCTTTGCCCCCAATAACGTAACTCCTGGGTCGAATGTCTGAAGCTGGGGTAACAGCGGAAGTTATTCCAGACTGCAGGAACTTCCGGGTTTAGCCAAAAGCATCGGTAATCGGGCGAACCTTGTAATGAGGCAAGCTCCTTGTATGGACGCGAACGATTAGGTTCGCGTGCCTTTAGCAAGGAGACCATGATGACCTACTACGCTGCACTGGATGTATCTCTGCGATCTGTCGCGCTCTGCATCATCGATGATCAGGGAACTGTTTGTCTGGAACGAACCGTTCCCTCGGAGGTGACCGACATCGTCGCCTGTCTCAGGAACTTTGATCATGCGATTGAGGTGGTTGGCTTCGAGGCGGGCACGCTGAGCCAGTATCTGGCGCACGGGCTTCAGTCTGACGGGTTCGAGGTGGTCTGCCTTGAGGCGCGGCAGGTCCATGCTGCGCTCTCGGCCATGCGCAACAAAACGGACAGGAATGATGCCCGTGGAATCGCCCAGATCCTTCGGACCGGCTGGTATGCCCGTGTCCATGTGAAGAGCCGGGCGAGTCACTATATCCGCGCCCTGCTATCGAGCCGCAAGGCGGTACTGAGGAAATGCATTGATCTGGAGAACGAGATCAGGGGCCTGTTCAAGATATTCGGGATCAAGCTTCCGGCCTCGCTCGGCCATGGCCCGTATGATGTCCGGGTCCGCCCACTGATTGAGGAGGACATGGAGCTGGCCAATGCGCTGCTGCCGCTGCTCGATGCGCGACTGGTTCTCTACCGCACCTATCTCGAGCTGGATCGCCGCGTGAAGTTGGTCGCCCGTAACGATGTTGTTTGCCAGCGGCTGATGACAGTGCCGGGGGTTGGCCCGATCACCGCGATGACATTCAAGGCCGCGGTTGATGATCCGACCCGGTTTCGGCGATCGAGAACTGTCGGCGCACATTTTGGTTTGACGCCGAGGCGCTATCAGTCCGGCGAACATGACAATCCCGGCCGTATATCGAAGGCCGGCGATGCCGATGTCAGGGCCGTTCTCTATAGCGCTGCAAACGCCTTGATGACGAGAACGCGAAGATGGTCATCCCTGAAGGCCTGGGGCATGCGGCTGATGAGAACAAGGGGTCGCCGGCGGGCCCTGGTGGCCGTTGCGCGCAAGCTCGCCGTCATCATGCATCGCATGTGGATGGATGGATCAAGGTTCCAATGGGGAAAGGAGGCTGCCGCCGTATAACATCAATCACTAACGCTGCCTTCGATCCCAACAGGATCGTCCCCGTGTGGACGATGGTCTGGATGAAGCCGAAAATGTCTCCTGCGCATCTTTTAAAGCGCGCCCAAAAGCCAGGCTCTCCAAACCACTCCGACCAATGCTTGCAGCGCCGCATC
>JAPULJ010000413.1 GCA_027295145.1 Alphaproteobacteria bacterium
TCAGAAGGAGGAGGGCCGTGGCTGCGATGTGTTGCCAGCCGACTCACCCCTTCGCCAGCGACACCGTGGCGAGGTCGATGGCGATGGCGATACCGATGTCGGCAGCCACCAGCACAGCGGCGATCCAGCCCGATACTTCGAGGGCAGTGCGGGCGATAAACCAGATATAAACAAGAATCAGCAGGGTGACAAAGAATAGCAATAGCGTGGCTCCCTGGCCCTGGAACATGGCCTGTGCCATCACCAGCACCCCCAGCTTGATAACGAGGCCGACGAGTTGGGCCCAGTTGTATGCCTGGATGTAGCGAAAATAGCGCCCCCCACGATTCAGCCATTTGGCCACGCTGACCATGATCAAGGGCCACAGGAACCAGGCCATCACATAAATGATGGCGTTCACCACGAAGAAGCGGCCCCAACTTTTCGGCGGCGTGCCGGTGTGCAGTGCGAAGATGAGGATTACCGCCAGCGGCGCCGCGTAGGCCGCCGCCCAGAAGGAGCGCCAGAAGCGCTCGGGGCTATCGTCGAAAGCTTCCATTCCGCCGGCATCGCCGAAGACGAGGCGCACGGCGCCCCGAATCGATGTTCCGACTTCCTGCAAACTAATCATGTGGCTTGAAAATAGGCTTCGAGCACGAGCCGGTAAATACCGGCCAGCGCCTCGATGTCGGCGAGGGGCACCCGCTCGTCGGCCTTGTGCATGGTCAGGCCGACCAGCCCGAACTCAACCACCGGGCAATGATCCTTGATGAAGCGCGCATCCGAAGTACCGCCGGTGGTGCTGAGTTCGGGCGTGCGCCCGGTGGCCTTGCTTACTGCCTTGCCGACCAGCTCGGCAAGCCGGCCCGGCGGGGTGAGGAAGCTCTCGCCGCTGACCCGGATATCGAGTTGGTAGGAGCCTTGCGCGTCCCGCATCGCTCTATCGAAGTGCCCGCGCATCCAGGCCTCGATGCCGGCGCCGGTATGGCGGTCGTTGAAGCGGACGTTGAGGCGCGCACGGGCGCTGCCCGGGATCACGTTCGAGGCCGGGTTGCCGACATCGATCGTGCTAACCGCGATCGTCGAGGGTTGGAAGTGCTCGCTGCCCTCGTCGAGCGGATCGCCGATCACCGCACCCAGCATCGCCACCAGCCGATGCACCGGGTTGTCGGCGAGATGGGGATATGCGGTGTGCCCCTGCACTCCGATCACGGTGAGCTCGGCCGTCAGGCTGCCGCGCCGGCCGATCTTGATCATCTCGCCGAGCGCGCCGGGATTGGTCGGCTCACCAACCAGGCAATCGTCGATGGCCTCGCCCTTGGCCGCCAGCCATTGCAGGACCTTGGCCGTGCCGTTGACCGCTTCGCCCTCTTCATCGCCAGTGATCAACAGGCTGATCGATCCCGGACATGCCCCGTCCCTTGCCGTGAGGAACCGCGCCGTGCCGGCGACGAAAGCGGCAATGGCGCCTTTCATGTCCGCCGCCCCGCGCCCCCATAGTGCCTCGTCCTTTAACTCGCCGGCGAAGGGATCGACAGACCAACCATCGGGATCGCCCACCGGCACGACGTCTGTATGCCCCGCGAAACAAAAATTCGGCGCTTCGGTGCCGAGCCTGGCGTATAGATTATCGACCCGCGCCTCGCCATCGCCGCCCCCGTTCCCGCCAAAGGGCAGCCGGTGGCAATTGAACCCCAACCCTTCCAACGCGCGTTGCAGCACGTCGAGCGCACCGGCATCCGCCGGCGTCACGCTGGGACAGCGGATCAACGCGCGAGCCAAGGCGATGGGGTCGACGGGTTGCTTCGTCACTTATCCTGCCTCTAGCCGGTCAATTCGACCGGAAGATAGAAATCCTGCCAGACTTGCGATCTAGGCAAACCGGATTTCTCGTTCCGCTCGAAATGATGGGCCTCTTTGAGCTCAATCAATCCCGCAGCAGCTCGTTGATCGCGGTCTTCGAGCGGGTCCGGGCGTCGACGCGTTTTACGATGACTGCGCAGTAGAGGTTGGGGCCACCCTTGTCCGACGGCATCGAGCCGGCCACGACGACGGAATAGGCCGGCACCCGCCCGTAATGAACCTCGCCGCTGGCGCGGTCGACGATCTTGGTCGAGGCGCCGAGATAGACCCCCATCGATAGCACCGCGCCCTCTTCGACGACGACCCCCTCGGCGACCTCCGAGCGTGCGCCGATAAAGCAGTTGTCTTCGATGATTACCGGGCCGGCCTGCAGCGGTTCGAGCACACCGCCGATCCCGGCGCCACCGGAGATGTGACAGTTCTTGCCGATCTGCGCGCAGCTGCCGACCGTCGCCCAGGTGTCGACCATGGTGCCGCTATCGACATAGGCGCCCAAATTGACGAAGCACGGCATCAGGATGACGCCGGGCGCGATATAGGCCGAACGGCGCACGATGCAGTTAGGCACGGCGCGGAAACCCGCCTTGCGAAAGTGGTTCTCGCCCCAGCCCGCGAACTTCGATTCCACCTTGTCCCACCACGGGGTATTTTCTCCCGGACCACCGGCGATCGGCGACATGTCGTTTATGCGAAATGACAGTAGCACCGCCTTCTTGGCCCACTGGTTGACGTGCCAGCCGCCATCGCGCTTTTCGGCCACGCGAAGCGTGCCCCCGTCGAGTGCATCGAGCGTCGACTCGATCGCTTCGCGCACCGCCCCGGTGGTCGCCGGCGAGAGTTTTTCGCGGTCTTCCCAGGCCGCCTCGATGGTGGATTCAAGCGCGTATGCGGACATGTGCAATGCTCGAGCGTCTTAGGTGAATTGCCGGCGCGAAGATGGGTTACGGCCCGGCTGCTGTCAACTTGACCGCGCTTCTCCCCGCGCGCCGGCGACGCCGGCGAGCCAACCGGCAAGGTCTTCGGTCTCGTAGTGGATGTGGGGGCCAATTTCGCCGACGCTTGCATATTCGGTGTTGGTGCGAATCCATACCGTCGTTAGGCCAAGCTCGTAGGCCGGCTCCAGATTACGCGGGATATCGTCGAAGAAAGCGGTCGCGCCGGCGCGCAAGCCTGCCCCTTCGACGATTTTACGATAGGGCGCGGGGTCGGGCTTGGGCCTATAATCGGCGGCCACGATGTCGAAGATCGATGAGAAATGATGGGCCACACCGAGGCGGGCCAGCACCTTTTCGGCATGCTCCACCGAGGCATTCGTGAAGACGTGTTTGACGCCGTCCAGCCGTCCCAGTGCTTCGTCCAACATGGGGTTTGGCGGCACCGGGCTGTGGTCGATGGCGTGCACATGGGCGAGGAAATCGTCGGCCTTGATCCCGTACTCGCTCATCAGGCCACGCATCGTCGTCCCATAGGCCCGGAACATCGACTTCTGCACCCGGTGCGCCTCCTCGGTCCCGCAGCCCAGTAGATCGCAGATGAATTCCTTCATCCGCACGTCGATCTGGGCAAAGAGGTTGCACGAATGGGGGTAGAGCGTGTTGTCGAGATCGAACAGCCAAGCCTCGACATGATCGAGGCGGGGGTGCGCCGAGCCGTTTTGGTCTTTACCTTTCATGGTCCGATCGAGAGTGGCTTCAAGCCACTCCGAAGGCAAGCCCGCGAGAACGAGAATCGCCAAATTTTCGAGGATAATAACGGCGTTCGACCGCTTTTCGGGAAAGGTTTCCTTAAAACCTTGACTTGTACTCTGAGAGCCGGCCGCCGGAAAATGTCGACGGCGAGAGTCTAAACACGGGCGGTCAATATCCTTGTCCCAGACAGCACCCAAGAAGGACAACGTTCCTTCCGATGACCAGGCGCCGGCGAGCGCCAAGCGTGCACCAGCCGCAGCCGCTCCGAAAGCCCCAACCCCCAAAGCCAAATCGCCGAAACTCGAAGCTCAGGACATGCGCCACGAGCGCGATCGTTTTGTCGCCTTTTCCTTCTGCGCCTCGGACGTCCTCATCGAGCTCGACGAGCGCCACCGGATCGTCTTCGCCGCTGGCGCCGTCTTGGCCTTTCTCGGTGTGTCGCCCGAGGATCTCGTCGGCCAACCGCTGCTTCTGTTGGTGGCCGCGCAGTCGCGGCCGGCGGCCAGCGAGCTCCTCATCGCAATCGGCGAGGGACGCCGGCTCGAGCCGATGATGCTCCACATGGTCACCGCCGGTGGCTCGACGATGCCGTTGCTCACCCTCGGCTACTCTTTGCCCCTCCCCGATTTCGAGGGCCATATGTTTCTTGCCTTTCGCCATCAGAAAATGAAGGAGGGAGTAAGAAAACCCAAGGGACAGCTCCTCGATACCGATGATTTCGCGGCACTGGTTGCCGAGCGGGCTAGCGTTGGTGCGGACCCCGGCGATGCGTTGACGCTTATCGAAGTCGCCTCGATGGCCGCGCCCAGCGCCCTACCCGACCCGGCGGGGCAGCACGCGCTCAACGCTGCCGTGGCCTCGTGCCTAAGCGCCGAGGCCGCCGGCAGCATTATCGGCGAGATTGACAAGGGCCGCTACGGCCTCCTGCACACAACGGCGCTCGATTTGGCTGCCTTGGGTAAACGCCTTGGCAATGCGGCAAGCAGCGCCGATCCGGAGGGCGCCGAGATCACAGTGATTTCGGCGAGCACCGGGCTGGTCTGTAAAGGTTCCAGCGCTGAGGACACCGCTCTCGCTGCGGCCTGCATCATCCAGGATTTTCGCCGTGCCGCCACCGCGAGTTTCGGTCTCGACGATCAAGGACGCGACCTTCCCGAACTGCTCTCGAACACCGCCCGGCGCGTCGCCCTGGTCAAGAAGCTAATCGAAGACGGGGCGTTCGAGATTCATTACCAGCCGGTGGTCAAGCTCAAGACACGCGCCACCGAGCACTTCGAGGCGCTGACCCGGCTGACCGGCAAGAACACGCAGATGTCGACTTTCGAGTTCATCTGCTTCGCCGAGCGGATCGGCATCATCGCCAGTTTCGATCTGGCGGTCTGCCGGCGGGTCGTCAAGCGCGTCAACGAACAGATCGAGAAGCGGGAGCCGTGGCCTATTGCGGTGAACGTCTCGGGCCGCTCGATCGAGGATCCGGTGTTCCGGCGCGCGCTTCTCAGGCTGCTTGGTGATAACCCACAGACCCGCCCCTATATCCTTTTCGAGCTGACCGAATCGATGGCGCTGCGCGATGTCTCGGCGACCAACGAATTCATCCAGAAGCTGCGCGTTGCCGGGCACAAAGTCTGCCTCGACGATTTCGGCGTCGGCGCATCGGCCTTCGAATATCTCCGGGCCATCGAGATCGATCTGGTGAAGATCGACGGCAGTTACGTGCAGAGCGCTCTGCAGAACCGCAAGAGCGGGCATTTCCTGCGCGCCATCGTCTCGCTTTGCCGCGACCTCGGCGTCGCCACGGTCGCCGAGATGGTCGAGGAGGAGGCCCATGTGCGCTTCCTCATCGACAGCGGGCTCGATTATGGCCAGGGCTATCTGTTCGGAAATCCGTCGGCCGAATTAGAACCGACGTCCGCCATTTCCCGTCCGAGCTTTATCCAGCTCGCCCGCGATGGCTCGGTGATCGACGATGAATAGTAATCCGGGCGGGACCGGCAGGCCCAGCGCAGGCGAACTCGAGAGCGAGGAAAGCGCCGCGTCGCTCGAACGCAACCTGAGCGCAGCCCTCGCCGATTCGCGCCAGCGCTACAAGGATCTCGTCGAGATATCCAGCGATTTCGCCTGGGAGACCGACGCCGATGGCGCCTTCGCCTTCGTCTCACCGCGCGGCGCGCTGGGTTACACCGCCGGGGCGCTGGTCGGACGAGAGGCCGCCTCATTCGTCGTCGAACCGCGCAATACCGAATCCCTGCCCTTCGGGGCCCGACATTCGGTCGAGCGCGCGGAAGTCTGGTTTCGCCGCGCCGACGGCGAGCTGGCTCTTCTCGTCTGCGCCTGCCTTCCGTTACACGACGCGCAAGGACAATGGTGCGGCACACGCGGCGTCTCCCGCGACATCACCGAAGAGCGCGCCGGCGAAGTGGCGCTGGCGCGCTCGCAGAATATTGGACGCCAACGCACCCATGCGCTGAGAGCGATCTGGGATCAGGTAGAACCGAGAGCAATGCTCCCGGCGGCGGCCGAGGCGGTCATGCGGGCGTTGTCGGCCGAAGCGTCGTGGATTTACAGAACCGAACCCGGCGGGTTTCGCACCCTGGTCACCAAGGCCGGCGAGCGGCCCGGTATCGGAGAGGCCCTGCCGGCTGAACTCGACGAGGCCGAGGCGGCGGTGCCGCTCGAACGGGACGGAATGCAACTCCTCGTCGCCGCGACACGCACCCGGCGCGGCGCCGACGGTCTCGTTTGTGTATGCCGCGAGCCGGGGCGCCCCGACTGGGACGAGGATGACCGAACCCTTTTGGCCGACATCGCCCATCAGATCGGCATCGCCATGATCCAGGTCGCCAACCACGAAGCGCTGGAACGCCTCTCGAAGATCGATGGGCTGACAGGGCTGTTGATCCGCCGCGCCTTCATCGCGGAAGTCGGGCAATGCCTCGATGAACGCGGGGCGCTGCTTTACGTAGATCTCGATAATTTCAAGCCGGTCAACGATCTCCACGGTCACGAGGCGGGCGACGAGGCATTGCGGCAGACCGCGAAAATCCTCACCCAGACGGCCGGTGGCAAGGGGTTGCCAGCGCGCATCGGCGGCGATGAGTTCGCTCTGTGGCTGCCCGGCGCCGACACAAAAGCCGCCAAATCGGTCGCCAAGGCATTGGGTAAAGCGGCCCGGGCTTTGTCCGCCTTCTCGGCCGGACCTGAACGTCCGCTGGGTTTCTCGATCGGCATCGCCGTGCATAATGCAGCTTCGCAAGAGGACATCGAGAAACTTCTCGCCCGCGCCGACGGTGCGATGTACACCGCCAAACGTGCCGGCAAGGGGGGCGTCCAGCTGGCCAAGAGCGGAGCGGGGGCCCAGCGATGAACGAGCAGGTGCGCAAGCGCGGCGCCGGCTATTGCAAGGCCAAGAAGGTGGCCCGCGAAGGCAAGGCCAGGGCCCGGCGAAAACTCGCCGGACGAAAAGATGCCCTGCCCGAAATCCTCTACTTCCTCGCCGAGGACGAGAATATTACGGTCCGCCGGGCGACCGCCGCCAATCCAGTGACCCCTGCCCAAGCCGACCTCCTCCTGGCCGGTGACAGCGACGACGGAGTCCGCTCAGACCTCGCTGGCAAGATCGCAACCCTGGTGCCGGGGCTGGGTGAAAAAGCAGTCGGCAGGCTGGAGAAGATAACCTACGAGACCATCAGCGTCCTCGCCCGAGATGAGCTACCGCGGGTCCGCACGATCATGGCCGAGGCGCTGGCCGAGGTCACAGGCTCGCCGCCGCCGGAGATCATGAAGGCTATCCACAAGTTGGCGGCCGACGATGTAATCGCCGTTGCTGGTCCGGTACTTGAGCGCTCGGCCCTGCTGACCGACGCCGATATCCTGGAGATTATTGCCAACGGCCCTCCGGCGGGGGCGCTCTCGGCGATCGCCAGGCGGGACAGAGCCGGCGAAAGCCTCACCGACCACATCGCCGAGAAAGGCGATGTCGATGCCGTCGCCGCCCTCCTCGCCAACAAGAGCGCGCAAATCCGCGAAGAAACGCTGGACCGGCTGGTCGAGCGCGCGCGGCCGAACGAAAGCTGGCACGAACCGCTGGTCAGGCGCCCCAAACTATCCTCACGATCAGCCCTCAGCATCGCCGGTTTTGTCGCCCACTCGCTGCTCGAAGTGTTGCGCCGGCGCAAGGACCTCGACCCCGAAACCGCCGGCGCTGTTGCCGAGAAGGTCGCCAAGCGATTGAAATCCGAAGCCGGGGAGAACGACAAAGGCAAGCAGGAGGAGCCGGCGGGCGATCGCGTCCAGCGCCTGCACAAAGAGGGCAAGCTCACCGTCGGGATGGTTACAGCGGCGATCGACAGCGGCAAGCGCGACTTCGCCATCGCCGGTCTGGCAGCACTAGCGGGGCTCAGGGCCCAAGCGGCGCGCGATCTTATGGCCGCGCACAGCGCCAAGACAGCAACGGCGCTGGCGTGGAAAGCCGGCCTCAACATGCGCCAAGCGATCCAGGTCCAACTCCGCCTCGCCGGTGTTTCGCCGCAAGGGACCCTTTACGCCAAGAACGGCACCGACTTCCCGCTGTCCAAGACCGACATGGAATGGCAACTCGAACTCTTTACCGGCGCTGGCGACAAGTCCGCCTGATCCGCCGCGCGGACCGTTCCTTCCAAACCTACGCCGCCGGATGTTCTGCGGCCGGGGGTTTCGTTACTGAAGCGGGTTTTACCATAGGCGGCGGTTTGCGCTCTTCGGCCAATACGGAAGCGGGGACTTTGGGCTCTTCGAGCGCCGGCTCGTCAAGCTGGAGCGACGCGTCGGTGTAGTTTCGCGCCGCCGGATCGCGCTGGATCCTGCGGCGCAAGCGGTGCAGCTTAATGCCATAGATCATGAAAGGCACATAAGTCGAAACGGCCTGCCAGGCCCGGCGCGGATAGAATGTGAGTATGGGCTCGCGCTTCATTCCCGGTCGCCGCGAAGTCCGGAGCTTGCGCCGGATCAAGCCGCCCTGCAAGGGGTGGATGCCTTCGAAACGCTGCATACCCCAATAGGAAAGAACCTGCTGGACCACGCTGACCGGTTTGATGCCGCAGGCGTGGGCGCGCCGGATCAGCCGCTCGACATGCTCCTCGCTGTAATAGAGGCGCCAGGCTTCTTCATAGATGTCCTGCCATTCTTTCTTGGTCATGCGCGGGTGCTCGACCACGACGTGCTCGGTGTCGCCCTTGTTGAGGTCGGGGTCCATCCAAACGCCGGCCTCGACGGCGCGTTTGTGGTCTTCGGAGCCTGGCGCGGGTGACATGATGAAAAACTCCAGGATATCGATCGGCAGCTCGCGTTGGACGAACTCGATGTCGCGCCTGATCGACTCCGGCGTATCGTCGTCGAAACCCAGGATGTAACCGGCGAACGTAATGACGCCGACCCGTTTCCAGGCCAGCAGCATCCTGCGGTATTGGGCGATTTGGTTCTGGCGCTTCTTGACCGCCAGCAAATTATCCGGGTTCACGGTCTCCAGACCCATGAAGACCCAGCGGCATCCCGCCGCGGCGGCCTTTTCGATGAACCCCTTGATCTTGTGGACCATAAGGTCGGCCTGGATGATAAACTTTATCTCCAGGCCATCGCGTTCCTTGAGTTCTATCAGGCGGTCGAAGATCGGCTCCCAGTTGCTGTTGCGCGCAAAGTTGTCGTCGGTCAGGAAGAAACGGGTGATGCCCTGCGCGGCGTTGGAGCGGACTAGCGTCTCGATCTCGTCAGCGCTGCGCGTGCGCGACTTGCGGCCCTGCACATTGATGATGCAGCAAAAGCTGCACTTGAAGGGGCAGCCGCGACCGGCATCGAAACTCGAATAGCTACCGATCGTTCGCCGCAGCATTTCGGAGGGCAGGAACGGTAGCGGCTGGCCGGTGAGGTCGGGAAGATCTGCGAGATAGTTATAGATTGGTTTGAGTGTACCTTCGTACGCGTCGCGCAGGAGGCCGTCCATGCGCCCCTCGGCTTCGCCGCCAAAGAGGATGATGCCTTGGTCCACCGCTTCTTGCAGCCCTTGCGTCAGGCCTTCGATCATGGACAGCAATCCGCTAACATGAAAGCCACCGATGGCAACGGGAATCCCGGCCTTCAAAAATGGTTGGGCGAGATCGACAGCGCGCGGAAATTGGTTCGATTGGACCCCCGCCATGCACACCAGGCCCTTGCCCCCGGTGCGCTTGATCTTGGCCATGATTGCCTTGACCGGGACCACGATGTTGGCCTCGTCGTAAGCTGCGACCTCGATCATGACATCCTCGCCGAGCACGCGCCGTTCGGCGGCATCGGCTGCCAGTCCCCATAGGCAGGCGAGCGAATTCGACGGCAACACGCCGCGCCGCCACTGGATGACGTAGCCGTCATCGTCGTAGTGGGACGGTTTGATCAACTCGACATGGAAAGTGCCGGCATGATCGCCGGTTTGTCGTGTCGCCAAGGTGCAGCCTCCACCTCCAGGAAATCCCCGATCGAAACTTACTGTAACACCTACCTGCCCAATTAGCTCGCTTGTAATCTTGAGTCGTAACGCGGCAGCGATGCGGTTGTGTTCTCAGCATCGTAACCGGTCATAAGAAGGACCTGTTATCGTTCCCTGGAAACGCTGAGCACCGGCATTGCGGTGTTATTTCAGTCGGGAGATTATGCTCGCCACGCGCCCGTCGACGTCGATCACGGTGATGCGCACGAAGCCCTCGCCGTCGGGGGTCCAGCGGGCCTGGCGCCGGTAGGGATTGCTGGCGATCGGGCGGCCGTTGACCAGCCATTTGAGCGGCTTGCGCCCACCGGAGGCGGCGAGAGGTAGGGCATCGTATCCCGACCCCTCCCGCTTTCGCTCAAGTTCGACCACCGCGCCCGCCGGCGGGAAGGCGATGGAAAGGGGGTTCGGGGCTGCCAGTCCGCGCGCGTCCACCTTCTCGAAACGGCGCAGATGCATGGGCAGATCGCCATTTGCTGCCAGCACCACCCCCGGCGGGGCATTACCCGGCGCCGGGCCCGGCCCGGCCGGCGTCAGGCCGAAGGCGCGGAACAGGATCGGCGCCGCGGTGTTGCGCCCGTAGCGATCGGGGCTCGGCGTGCCGTCGGGGCGCCCAACCCAGACACCGATCGTGTGGGTGCCATCGAAACCGACCGACCAGGCATCTCGGAAGCCGTACGAGGTGCCGGTCTTGTAAGCGATCTTGCGGGCGCGGCGGGTATTCCGGTCGGCCACGAAATCGGCCGGTGGCGGGGCGTCCTCGAGGATGCGCGCGATAGTGTAGGCGGCCGCCGGGCTGACCACCGGGCGCCCAGCCGGCGCGTTATCCGCAACGCGCGCACGCGATAACAGTGGCCCGACGATCCCGCCATTGGCCAGGCCGGTAAAGAGCATGGTCAGATCTTGCAAACTGATGCCGACCCCGCCAAGGGCCAGCGGTAACCCCGGCCTGGCGCGCCCGGCATCGAAGGTCAACCGTGCCCCGGCCTGGCGCAGCCGCGCGGCGAGGCGGCCCGGGCCGACCCGGTCTAGCACTTTGACTGCGGGCACGTTGTAGGATTGCTGCAGCGCCACGCGCACGCTGACCTCGCCGTGGTAGACGCGGCGGAAATTCTCCGGCTGATAATCGCCGAAGCGGGTCGGCACGTCGGCGATGATGGTTTCGGGATGGATTATGCCGTCATCGAATGCCATCGCGTAGACGAAAGGTTTCAGCGCCGAGCCTGGCGAACGCACGGCGGTAATCATATCGACCTGCCCTGAGCGCTCCCGGTCGAAGAAGTCCGAGGAGGCGACATAGGCGCGGATCTTGCGCGTCCGGTTCTCGACCACCAGGACCGCGATCGTCGCCTTGCGGCCAAGTGCGCCGGCGGCATGGCGCACCAAATTCTGCAACGCCCGCTGGAGCGGCTGGTCAATCGAGGTGCGGATGACGCGGGCGCGCTTGGCTGGCCGTTCAGCGAGCAGCCGCCGCGCCAAATGGGGCGCATCGAAGGGCATGGCACGGCGGCGGACCGGCACCGGCGCCTGCATTGCCTCGTGGGCGCGCTTCTCGCTCAACACACCGGCCCGCGCCATGACCCGCAGAACCTTGTCGCGCGCTGCTTTCGCGGCGTCCGGAAAACGATCGGGCCGGGTCGTACTCGGCGCCTGGGGCAATGCCACCAGCAGCGCCGCCTGACCCGGCGTGAGGCGCTTGGGCTCCTTGCCGAAATAGGCCAGCGAGGCGGCCCGTACCCCTTCGAGATTGCCGCCGTAGGGAGCAAGCGTCAGGTACATTGAGAGGATTTCGTCCTTGCCGTGACGCCCTTCCAGTTGCAACGCCCGCAGCATCTCGGTGAGCTTGCCAACGAGCGAACGCCGGCGCGGCGCCAACAGCCGCGCCGTCTGCATGGTCAGGGTCGAGGCGCCGGATACGATCCGCCCATTTGTCAGCCGCTGTCCCAGCGCCCGCAATATCGCGGCCGGGTCGACCCCCGGATGAGACCTGAACCGGCGATCCTCGTAAGCCAGCAGCATTTTGAGGTATAGCGGATCGACTTGGGCAACCCGCGCCGGCAGCCGCCACACGCCGCCCCGGTTGGTGAAGGCGCGCAATACCGCACCGTGCCGGCTAACCACCAGGGTCGAGGTATCGCCGAGCGGACTCAAGTCCGGCGGCATCGCCCGGTCGAGCGCGAATGCGCCCGCCGTCAGCGCCAGCAAACCAGCGCCGGTGCGCAACGAGGCGCGGCGCAGGCGGCTGAGCACGCTCATTTCATGCAACCCACTGGCCAGTGCGACCCGCGAGCTTCACCGCACCGCGGCGATAGTGACGCTGCCCATTGCATCGCGGCCGAAGTAGCGGGGTTTGTACATATCCTCGACATAGACCGCAGGCAGGCGGAAGGTTCCCGGGGTCACCGCGCGCACCAGATAGGCCAGAACGAAAGACCGCTTGCCGCCGCTCTTGAGGTTGAGCGCAGCGACGTAGCGGTCGTCGCGCGGCTCCTCGTTGACGGTCTTGGCAAGTTTCGGCAGCCAGCTCATTTCCGACTTCTTGCGCCGGCCCTTGAGGGCGGCGTTTTCGATCTCGAAGCCCGCCGGCAGCAGATCGACGACCAGGGCCTGATGCCGCTTGCCGGACACCGCCTCGCCACTGATCACCGCGACCAGCACGTCGCTCTGGCGCAGTTTAGCAAGATTGGCTCGCTTGCCAGACAGCGTGTAGAAGGCGCGCTTGATGACAAAGCCCGCTTTCGCCGGAGGCTGAACTGCCTTGGGCACGCCCGAAACGCTGGCCGAATGCCAGATCGGCGTTTTCCCAAGGTTCTTGACCGTCAGACCGCCGGCAAGCGTGGCCTCTTTTCGCAACAAAAACAGCGGCCGCTTGCGCGTCGATTTCCGGCCGGCGACGGAGAGCGACATCTCTCTGGCCGCGCCTAGAAGCTGATTGGCGGCGAGCAACAGCCAAGCCTGTTCCTGGGTGCTTGTATATGTGTCGTCGCGTGCGAGCTGGACGAGGTCGCTCACGGCGGCGGGAAGTAACTTTTCTCCCTGGCGCGAAGCCGCCGCCAGATAGACCAGCGCCGAGCGATCACGCAGGTGCGATCCGTAATCCCAATAGCGCCAGCTCCGCCACAGCTTTTTGGAACGCGCCTTGAAGGCGAAAGCGCTGGCGAAGGCGGCCTTGGCGCGCGCTTTGTCGCCCATCAGCGACAGCGCCGCCCCGCTCTGTGCCAAAGCCAGAGCCGTCGGCATACGCTTGGCGTAGGTGTCATGGAAGTAGCGCAGATCGGAGAGCCGCGCCTTGCCAGCCTGGGCCAGAACGTAGAAAGCATAGGCCCGCGAGGGAAGCTGCCAGGGCTCGAAATCGGGATCGGCAACCTGCTCTGCCAGCCATCGCAAACCGCGCTCGTAGGCCGCTTCGGGCACCGGATACTTGAGCTTTTTGGCTTGCAGCAGAAAGTCCATCACATAGGCCGAGAGCCAGTCCTCACGTGGCGAGAAGGCCGACCACAGGCCGAAAGAGCCGTCGGTGCGCTGCATGGTGAGGATGCGGCCGACCGCCTTCTGCACCCGCCCGCGCAGCACCGTCCGATCCTCCGCAATACCCAAGGTCTGGGCGAGTTCGGCGACATAGAGCAAGGGCAACGCCCGGCTCGTCGTCTGCTCGACACAGCCATAGGGGTAGCGATCGAGTTTCTTGAGCAGTCCGGCGAGATTGAAGTTGGGTGCGCTGGAGAAACCCATCACCACCTCGGCAGTGCCGCGCACGAACCCGGCAAGCATCTTTTTGGTGTAAACGACACTCTCGCCGGGCTTCAGGCGCCTGACCATACGCCGGGTCATTATCGGCTGGGCGGGACGTACGGCAAGATCCCAGCCGCGCTCGATCCGGTAGCCATTGGGCCCCTCGATGGTCAGTGACACCCGCCCGACGCCGACCTCCAACGAGCGCAATTTGTAAGCGACGACCATGCGCTGGTTCTTGGCCAAACGATAGGTCCGGCTGGGCTTGCCGCCGACCGGCTTGACCAGGGTGCCGGCCAGCGTGACTTTATAGGCTCCAGCCAACCCGTCGACATTGTGCAAACTTACCGTCATCTGGCCTGTGTCGCGTGGGGCCAGGAAACGCGGCAGCGTCACCACCGTGACGACCGCATCGCGGACGATGATCTGGCTCCCGCCCGAGCCGATCCGATCGCCGTCCCAGGCCACCGCCATCAGCCGCAAGCGGCCGTTGAAGTCGGGCACGTCGAGAGTAATCTTGGCCCGTCCCTCGCCATCGAGCTCAACGATGCCGGAGAACAGCGAGACGGTCTTCACGCTACTGGCGTCGAGCCCGGAGAGCTGGCGGCGCGCGCTGGCGTCACCGCCCTGTCGAACGGTCCCGAAGGCGCCCTTGCCGGGGTCGATCAGCTTGCCGTAATCGTCGCGCAGTTCGAGCGCCAGGCGGCGCTTGCCGAAATAGTGTTTCTCTGGCGCCGGGCTCTTGTAACCGGTGAGCTGCAGGATGCCCTCATCGACCGCCGCCAGGGTGACGAAGGCCTTGCCGCCACGGGTGATGCCGGCGACCTCGATACTTACTTCGAGCTTGCCCCGTGGTTTGATCTTGGCCGGACCGGTGAGCTTCACCGCCAACGTGCGTCCACTCATATCGGCGGACAGATGGGCCAAGCCGATGGCCCGGGCCGGGCCTCTGGCTTTGGGGTCGGCGCC
>JAPULJ010000414.1 GCA_027295145.1 Alphaproteobacteria bacterium
GGGCGCGCATTCTCGATCTCTTCGATCTGGTGATGAAGGGCGAGATCGCGCCGGCGCTGACCCTGACCGCCGAGCTTTACCGCGCCGGCGCCGACCCCGTCGTCATTGCCCAAGACCTCCTCGATATCACCCATTGGCTGACGCGGCTCAAGATCGTGCCCGAGGCGGCCGAGGGGTTGGCGGTATCGGAAGCCGAACGGGGCCGCGCCGGCGAAATGGCCAGGACATTGGCGATGGCTTCCCTAACGCGGACCTGGCAGATCCTGCTCAAGGGGCTGGGTGAGGTGCAGAGCTCGCGGGCGCCGTTGACGGCGCTCGAAATGGTCCTGGTGCGCCTAGCTTACGCAAGCGAACTGCCGCTCCCGGCCGAGATCCTCAAGACGCTCGAGACCGCCAACGCGCCCGCGCCCAAGTCTGGTTCCGCGCAGGCCGCGCCGCAAACGAAGGGAGGCGACGAACGCGCCGGGGATGATGCCCCGCCCCCGATCCGCTCCGAGGCGGGGGGCGAAGCCGCTGCGCCGGCCTACGCAGTCGCGGCCGCGCCGGCGCCAGAGTCGGTCCCGCTCAGCGAGCCCGGGCCCGCCGTCCAGTCCGAGCCACCGGCGAGCGAAGCGACGCTCGCCGATCCCGCCAGTTTCGATGAGGTCGTCGCGCTGTTCAAGACCAAGCGCGAAACGATCCTCTATTCCGAACTCGTTCAGTACGTTCACCTCGTCGGATTCGGCCCCGGCCGTATCGAATTTCGACCTGGCATCGGGGCGCCGGAGACGCTTGCCAACAATATCGGCACGCTGCTCGGCGAATGGACGGGCAAGCGTTGGGTCGTCAGCATATCCAAGGAGGAAGGTGCGCCCAGCTTGGCCGAACAAGCAGCGGCGGCCGACCAGGCGCGCTTGGACAAGGCGGCCAATCATCCGCGGGTCAGCGCCGTCCTCGAAAACTTCCCCGGGTCCGAGATCGAATCGGTTCGTGATTTGGCCGACGATCCCGGCACAGGAGACAAACAAGAATGAAAAACCTCGGTCAGTTGATGAAGCAGGCGCAGGAAATGCAGGCCAAGATGGCCGAGATGCAAAACCAGTTGGGCGCTATCGAGGTTTCCGGCAGCGCCGGCGGCGGCATGGTCACGATCACCTTGAGCGGCAAATCCGAAATGCGTGGGGTAAAGATCGACCCCGCCCTTGCCACACCCGACGATACTGAAATCCTTGAGGATCTCATCATCGCCGCCTTCAACGACGCCAAGGCCAAGGTCGAAGCGCGTGTCCAAGAGGAAATGTCCAAGCTCACCGGCGGCCTCAACCTGCCCCCCGGCATGAACCTGCCCTTCGGGTGATGGTTGGCACATGCAGCCGGCCCGGCGCTTTCCTCAAATCCGTACGCTGATGCCCGCATCCGATATCGAAGCCTTGATCAAGCTGCTGGCCAAGCTCCCCGGACTGGGGCCGCGCTCGGCCCGGCGGGCGGCGCTTCATATGATCAAACGACGAGAATCGCTGATGGACCCGCTGGCCCGGGCGCTCGCCGGGGCGGCGCAGAATATCCGCACCTGTTCGGAATGCGGCAACCTCGATACCTTAGATCCCTGTGCCTTGTGCAGCGATGGCCGGCGCGACGGCTCGATGATCTGCGTCGTCGAAGAGGTCGCCGATCTCTGGGCAATGGAGCGCGGAGGCGCCTTCAAGGGCCTTTATCATGTGCTTGGCGGAACTTTATCAGCCCTCGACGGGATCGGTCCTGAGGACCTCAATATCGCTTCTCTGATCCGGCGCATCGAGGCGGGCAATATCAGCGAGGTCATCCTCGCCACCAACGCCACCGTCGATGGCCAGACCACCGGTCACTACATCACCGACCGCCTGGCGCCGACTAATGTGACTGTCTCGCGCCTGGCCCACGGGGTGCCGGTCGGTGGTGAGCTCGACTATCTCGATGACGGAACCCTCGCCGCTGCTCTCAAATCGCGGCGGCCGGTTTAATCTTGTCTGCTCGTACGGGCCACCGCCCACGCGCCTCGCCTGCGCCTTAATCCTGAGGGAGGTTGCCGGAATATCGAGATCGCGTCCGTCTTTGAGAAACGAACGGCCGTCCTGGCCGCCAATGGGACCTCAAACCCAGAAAATACAAGGGAGCCACCATGCAGAGGAAATTCGCTGTCGCGCTGATCGCCGGAACGGCGCTCGTAACCGCCTTGGGGACCGCCGTCCCGGCCGTCGCCGAAACGGAAAACCGGGTCACCCTGAAGGACCAGACATCGGTCGCCCTGACCATCTACAACCGCAATATGGCGCTTATCAAGGAGCAGCGCACGGTCACCCTGAAGAAGGGCCGCAATCTCATCGCCTTCATCGATGTCAGTGGGCGGATGCGCCCCGAGACAGCGATCCTGCGCGCCACAACGCCGGGCCGGATTAATCTGATCGAGCAGAACTTCAACTTCGACATCATGTCGCGGCGCAAGCTGCTGGAAAAATCTGTTGGCCAGTTCGTGCGCATCATCAAGGTTCACCCAACAACCGGCGTCGAGACCATCCTCAAGGCCAAGGTCTTGAGCGCAAGCAAGGGCATCGTCCTGCAGATCGGCGACCGCATCGAGACCGGGTTTCCAGGGCGCATCGTCTTCGACCGGATACCGCCCAACATGCGCGCGCGCCCGACGCTGGTGGTCGAGCTGGAGGCCGAGCGGGCCGGACCGGTGACCCTCGATCTCAGCTATCTCAGCCGGGGATTGCGCTGGCGCGCCGATTATGTCGGCGAGCTCAACGCCACAGAGAACCGCCTGCATCTAAACGGCTGGGTTACCCTGATCAATCGCAGCGGCACGACATACCGAAATGCCAATCTGCAACTCGTCGCCGGCGACCTCAATGTCGTGCGCAGGGGCCTGGAGGCCAGGATGAGCCGCAGGTCGGGGCGCGGTTCTGCAAGTCGCCGCCCGCAGTTTCGCCGCCAAGTCTTTTTCGACTACCACCTCTACAGTCTGCAGCGGCCGACAACGGTTGCCCAAAACCAAGTCAAACAGGTTGCCCTGATGAATGTCGCCAGCATACCCGTGGTCAAGGAATACTGGCTTTCGGGTGGGCGCTATTTCCGTCGCCGTTACCGCGGCGAGATCAAGCTCGGGGTCAATGTCTGGCTGCGATTTACCAACGACAAGGCATCGAACCTCGGCATGCCGCTGCCCAAGGGCGTCGTCCGCATCTACAAAAAGGACGATAAGGGCAAGGCGCTGTTCATCGGCGAGGATCGTATCGGCCACACGCCCGAGGGCCTTGCCGTGCGCCTGCGCATGGGCCGCGCTTTCGATGTCACCGGCAGCCGCAAGCAAACCGACTATATCCGCAGCGGCTTCGACCGCCGTACCTACGAGACTGCCCACCAGATCACCCTTCGCAACGCCAAGGACAAGACGGTGACGGTCATCATCCGCGAGCCGATCCCCGGCGACTGGCGCATGATCCGGGCCTCGCAGGCGCACACCAAGTTCTCCTCGAACCTCGCCGAATGGCGCATCAAGGTGCCGGCCAAGGGCAAGACCGTCCTGACCTACCGGGTACGGGTGCAGTACTAGGACGCGCACCGTCTGGTTGGAATTACTTGCTGACCAAGACCCCCTCACCCCTGCCTCTCCTCAATTTGGACGAGGGAAGGGTGAGGGAGATATGAAATGAGTGGAAAAACCGCGACCGGTCTCAAACTTCCCGCAGATGTTTTCGGGCGGGGGCGATCTCATCCGCCGGAGCGTCTTCATCGAATTCGAGCTCGCGGATCTGCCCGGCGCGCTTGGTGACCTTGTCGTTGGAGATGCGGATCTGGCGTAGATCCTCGCCGGCCTGGTCGTGGTGTCGCTGCAGATTGCCGACCCGCTCGTCGAGCAGCCCGACATCCTTGAGCATCTTGTCGAGCTCGGCCTGGATCTCGTGGGTCTGCTCGCGCAAGCGGACATCGCGGAAGACCGCGCGCATGGTGGTGAGCGCCGCCCAGAGCGTGCTCGGGGAGACGATATAGACCCGCGCCCGGTGCGCATCCTCGACCAGTTTGCGGAAATTCGATTGGATCTCGATATAGACTGCCTCGGAAGGCAGGAACATCAGCGCCGCATCGGCGGTCTCGCCGGGGATGATGTAGCGCTCGGCTATATCGTTGATATGCTTGGTGATAGCGGCAATGAAAGCGCGCCGCGCCTCTTTGATCGCCGACTCGTCCCTTGCCTCGGCCATCGCATTGTAGCCTTCGAGAGGGAACTTGGCATCGATCGCCACCGGACCCGGCGGGTTGGGCAGGCGTACCAGGCAATCGACCCTGCGCCCGTTACCCAAGGTGACCTCGAAATCATAGGCGTCGGGCGCCAGCACGTCGGCGACCAGATTGTGCAACTGAAACTCGCCGAAGGCGCCTCGCGCCTGTTTGTTCGACAGGATGTCCTGCAGGCCGACCACCTGGCTCGACAGCTCGGTGATGTTTTTCTGCGCCGCGTCGATCCGCGTCAGCCGTTCGCGCAAATCGGTCATCGTCTGTTGGGTTTTCTCGCCCGTGCTTTCCAGGCTCCTGCCGACCCGCCGTCCGACCTCATCGAGGCTCTTCGATATGGCCCGCTCGTGGTCGATAAGGCGCTGGTCGAGATGCGCCGACTTGCTATCCTGGCCCTGGGCGAAGAGATCGAGCCGGGCCCGCATCTCGGCCGCGCCGCGGGTCGTGCGCAGCACCGCCACCAACAGCGCCGCCACCAGAATGACGATCAGCGCGAGCCCGCCGACGAGGGCGAAGACGAGGGGACCAGCATCGAGCATGTTCTGCATTTGTCCGAGACTATCACAACGTTCGCGCTCCGCAAGCAGGAGGCGCGCCTTGACCGCGCCCATGGCCTTAATTACCTAGGAAGGCTCGACGATCGAACGGCAGCGCTCGCTTATGGCTCTCCTCCCCATCATCACCGCGCCCGACCCACGCCTGAAGCGCAAGGCCGCGCCGGTCGAGCGGGTGGACAGCACTGTCCGCCGGCTCCTCGCCGATATGCTGGAGACCATGTACGCCGCCTCCGGCATCGGCCTCGCCGGCCCCCAGATCGGCCAATTGCTGCGGGTAATCGTTGTCGATATCACCGAAAACGATGAGGATCCGGCGCCGCTGAAAATGGTCAATCCCGAAATCATCGACGTCGCCGAGGAAAATGTCGACTACGAGGAAGGCTGTCTGTCGCTGCCCGAACATTACGCAAAAGTCGTTCGGCCGCGCGGGATCACCGTGCGCTATCTCGACGAGACCGGGGCGTCGCGCGAACTTCAGGCCGAGGACATGCTGGCGACCTGCATCCAGCACGAGATCGACCATCTCGACGGTATTCTGTTCGTCGACCGGGTTTCGGCCGTGCGCCGCAACATGATCCTGCGCAAACTGATCAAGGCCAAGAAATCGAGCGATCTGCCCGACTACGCAGAGCTCTCCAGCGCCATAAAGGCGCCGATTTAACTATCCCTTCGCGAACGCGTGCCGCGAGCCTTGTGCTAAACAGCGTTCTACGATGACCAATCTCCGCCTCGTCTTCATGGGCACATCTGATTTCGCGGTGCCCGCCCTCGCCGCGCTCATCGATGCCGGCCACGAAGTCGTTTGCGTCTACAGCCAACCGCCGCGCCCGGCGGGGCGCGGAAAGAAAACCCGGCCCGGGCCGGTTCACGCCTTAGCCGAGGCATCAAGTATCCCGATGCGCACACCGGCGAGCCTCAAGGATAATCGCGAACAGGAATCCTTCGCGGCGCTCGGCGCCGACATTTGCGTGGTCGCGGCCTATGGCCTCATCCTGCCGAAGGCAATCCTTGATGCCCCCCGCCTCGGCTGCCTCAACATTCACGCATCCCTCCTGCCACGCTGGCGCGGCGCGGCGCCGATCGAACGCGCCATCCTCGCCGGTGATCTCAAGACGGGCGTCACGATAATGCGGATGGACCAGGGACTCGACACCGGGGCGATGCTGCTGCGCCGTGAGGTGCCCATCGACGCCGAGACCAATGGCAACGATCTCCGCGACAGGCTGGCCGCTCTCGGCGCCAAGATGATCGTGGAGACCCTGGATAGACTTGCCACCGGTACTCTGAAACCGAAACCGCAGCCGGCGCGGGGCAAGACCTACGCAGGCAAGATCGAGAAAGGTGAACTGCGCCTCGACTGGAACGCAACCTCCGCGGAAGTCGGCCGGGTCGTCCGCGCCTTCTCGCCCAAGGCCTGGTTCGAGTTCGAGGGCGAGCGCATCCGCGTGCTCGAAGCAAGCGCGGGTGGCGGCAAGTCGAAGATGTCACCCGGCACCGTGCTCGACGATCATTTGACCATCGCTTGTGGGAAGGGCGTGCTATGTCCAACACGGATCCAGCGGGCCGGGAAGAGTGCGATGGACGCGAGCGCCTTCCTGCGCGGTACCTCGATCCCCGAGGGAACACTGCTTGCGTCACCGCCCGGCAAACCAAACCGCAAGGGATCCGTCTGATTGCCCCGCTATAAGCTCACCATTGAATATGACGGCGCCGGGCTCGTCGGCTGGCAGCGGCAGGAGAACGGCCCCTCGGTTCAGGCGGCGCTCGAGGACGCGATCGCCAAGTTCTGCGGCGAGCAGATCACGGTGTACGGCGCCGGGCGCACCGATGCCGGGGTTCACGCGCTCGGCCAGGTGGCCCATATCGATCTCGCCAAGAAGGCGCCGGCCGACACCGTACGCAATGCGATCAACGCCCATCTGCGCCCCGCCGCCATCGCCGTGCTCGCGGCCGAGATCGCGCCGGTGGATTTTCATGCCCGCTTCGATGCGATCGGGCGGCACTACCGCTACCGCATTCTCGACCGGCGGGCGCCGCCGGCGCTGGAGCGCGGTCGGGTCTGGCATGTCGGCGCTCCGTGCGATGCGGGTGCGATGCACGAGGCCGGCCAAATCCTCATAGGCAAGCACGATTTCAGCAGCTTTCGCGCGACCGAGTGTCAAGCCAAGTCGCCGGTCAAGACTCTGGACGCGCTCACCGTCTCCCGCAATGGCGATGAGATCGAGATCACCGCCCGGGCTCGCTCGTTCCTCCACCACCAAGTTCGCAACATCGTCGGCACGCTAAGGTTGATCGGCGAGGGCAAGTGGTCGCCAGACGATCTCACTGCGGCGCTCGCCGCCAAGGACCGCGCGCGCGGCGGCCCGACAGCCCCGGCCGAGGGGCTGTGCCTCGTTGCCGTCGATTATCCAGAATATTAAACCGGAGACAGTATATCTATTTATGAATTAAATAGATATACTGTCTCCGGTTTAATATTCTTTCGGTTTTAGAAACTGTAGATCAGCTTCATCTGCACGAAATTGTCGCGGCGCAGGTTGAAAATCGGATCGCGCCGTGTCGGGTTCATGAAAATGCGGGCCTCGATCTCGAACTTGAACCGGTCGTCGATGCGCCGCGAAGCCTCGATGAAGATATTCCGCGAGGAGCCGTTGATGTCCTGGATCAGCCCGACCAGCACTGTGGTGTCGGCGGTATCGTTGGCGGTCCAGCGCAGGCCGACGAAATAATCGTTCTGGAATGGTCCCGGAGCATCGCGCTGGCGGCTGTCGTAGAGATATTCGGCGAGCACGCCGAGATCGCCACGGGTCTTGAAGATGCTGTAAAAAGTGTACTCGAACCCGACCGCGCTGGCGATGTAGCCGCGTCGGCGGGCGCGCGCGTCACGCTGGCCCTTGCGGTAGAGCCCTTCGAGCTTCAAAAGCCAGGCACCCGTCGTGTATTGGGTGGTCAGCCCGACCTGGTCGATCAGCGGATACTCGGGCCGCAGCACCAGCTTGCCGCCGAGCAGCGAAGGCAGCAGATCGGGATCGCGGCTGGTGCCTCGGAAATAGGACAGGCCGACATCGAACTTTCCGAAACTATGGCTGTAGCGCGCGGCGAAGTCGGGGTGCCAGTTTTTCAGGCTCGATTCGAATGTCCGCTTGCGGGTGACAATGTCGAGACCCGGGCGCAAGCGGCCGCCGGAACCAGGAAACGTCCGCTCGCGAAAATAGGGCAGGTAAAAAAGATCGATGGTGCCCCAATTCTTGGCCAGCGATAGATAGACCATCGGCTGGCCCAGCTTCTCCTCGCCGTCGATACCCTCCACCAGATCGGTCTGGTTGATGATGTCGACCAGATGCACCGATTCGGTGACCCCCCAGAAGACCTTGGTGACGCCGAGCCGAAGCTCGAAATCACCGATCAGGAACAGCCCCACCGCCTCTCGTAAATCAAAGTGAGTGCGCCGCCGATCGGCGCTGTCCCAGCGCAAAAAGGGCGTTATGGTGAAGCGGTTGCCGTTCTTCGATTCGTGGATGTATTCGACTTCGCCGAACAGCGAGACCGAGGCCCGCTGTTGGTCCGAGAAGAGGGGATTGCGGAAAAAGAAGCGCCCCTCGATGCCGAACTCTCCCGAGAGCTTATCCTTGCCGTCCGCCGCCGCTGGAGGGGCAGCGAGGAACGGCAGTAGTCCGGCGATAACAAAAATACGCTGCCTCCAGAGGGAGGATCGGAAGATCACCTAGCCCGCTTGAGGCTGTTACGGTTGAAGTCGCGATCCTGGAGGCCGGTGCGGAACTGGTAATTCCTCCAGGCCAGAACAGTGCTCTTGCCGCTCTGGTGGTTGACCATGGTCAATTTGTCCGCGCGCCAGAACTTACCGAGATACTGCTTATAGCCGGAGAAGGTGAGGGTCTTAAATTTGCTGCTCTTGCGGTCGTAGAAAACGATCTTGTGGACGCGGTACTCTGTCTTGTCTGTCCATACAACCTGGCGTGTATAGCCTGAATTCTCACTGACCGGGATGCGTTCTGTCACGAAGCATGTCAGCGAACCACACGGCTCCTCGCGCAGGAACTTGTATTTGTACTTCTCGACTTCCTGGCTGCTCAGATCCTCGTAGGCAAACTCGGAACCGACGAACGAGCCCGACTTGTTCGACGAGCTGATCCGCTTGATCCTTTTCAGCGCCGGCAGGAACAGCCACTGGTCGTCGTCGCCCGTCTTGTGGGTAATCGTCAGCAATGCAGTGCCGTCGATATCCTTGGGCCAGGCGAAGACGATGATGGTCTTATCGCCATCGGCGGTGAATTCGAGCGAACGCATCTTCATCTTGCGCTGGCTGGTCTGGCCTTGCGCGTTCTTCAGGACCATCTCGACCTCGGCCTTCCAGTCGCCCCAACCGGTATCGCGACGATCGGCCTCTTTGGCGATCGCCAGACCCTTGGCCTGGGCGGTGTTGGCGGCGGTCCAGGCGGTTGGCGCGGCAGCAGCGGCGCCCAGCGTCAGAACGCCGAGCGCCAGGATCAGGTTACGAGCCGGTCGCTTCGGCGGATGCGGCAATTGATGCGGCATGTTTTTTCTCCTCCAGTTTCATCAACAACGGGGGCAGGAACAGGAAATCGACCATCAAAGCGATGGCGATTGTGATCGCCGTCAGTAGCCCCATGTTGGCATTGAGCGCGAAGCTCGAACCGGCAAGCACGAGGAAGCCGGCGACCAGCACCAGCGTCATTACGGCGAGCGCCTTGCCGACGGTGGCAAAGGCGTAACGTATCGCTTCCTCGGGGCTGGCGCCGCGCTCGCGCCGGGCGCGTAGATACTTGCTGAGGAAGTGAATCGTATCGTCAACGACGATGCCAAGCGTCATAGCAACGACCACCGCGACCGACATACCGACTTGGCCGACGACGATCGCCCATACCCCGAAGCCCATGCCGGCGGGAACCAGATTGGGAATGAGGCTGATCAAACCAATCTGCACATTGCGGAAAGCGACGATCAGGATTCCCGAAATCAGCACCAATGCGATCAGGGTGCCACCCAGCATCGAATTGATATTGCGCTGGGAGATATGAGAGAACATCAATGACGCGCCGCTCGCCTTGCTCTTCATTTCAGGGGGCAGATTTTCAACGGTCCAGGTGTTGGACCGAACCTCGAAGGCGCGCATCGCGCCCGCCGACATGTCCTTCAGCGTCACCACCACCCGTGTCGCCGATTTATCGACGTTGATCTGGTCGTTGAGATCGAGCCCGAAGGGCAACGACATTTCGAACAATAGCAGATACTGCGCCGCCAATTTGCGTTCGGCCGGCAGCTTGTACCACGCCTTGTCGTCGCCATGCATGTTGCGGTTGAGCCGCCGCATCGTATCGGTCAGCGTCGTGGTGTGGACGACCTCGGGCTGGCTGCGCAGCCAGTTTGTAAATTTTTCGAGATTGCGCAAATATTTCGGCTCGTTGATACCGGCGCTGGAGCCGGCCGGAACCGAGAATTCGATCTGGTAGATGCCGGTCAGGTTAGCCATCGAAAAGTCGGTATCGACCCGGAACTGGACACGGCTGTCGAAATAATTGACGAACTGATCGTTCAGCTCGATCCGCGGGATGAAGGCGAACAACACCAGAATCAAGGCGCTCATGCCGTAGAGCATGGTCCGCCGTCGGGCGATCACCAGGTTCGCCAGTCGGTCCATCACGGTGAGCTTGGTTTCGTCGCGCTGGCGAACGCGCACCGGCAAGACCGTCATCAGCGCCGGCAGGAACAGCAGCGAAAAGAACAACGCAGCTATGATCCCGACCGCGGTAATGTTTCCCAGATCCCTGAAAGGCGGGGCATCGCTGGAATTCATCGACAGGAAGCCGATCGCCGTGGTCACGCTGGTCAGCACGATTGGCTGGAAATTGATGCGCAGGCTTTCGATCACCGCCGCGCGCTTGGCGGACCCGTGGCGCATTTCGTGAAACATCGTGACCAGGAAGTGGATCGAATCGGCCACCGCCAGGGTCATTATGATGGTGGGCGCCGCCGCCGAGGGCGGGGTCAGGGCAATGCCCATATAGCCCGCCGCCCCCATTGCCGTGGCCACCGACATGCCGATGATCATGACCACGCCGAAGACGCCGGTGATAGAGCGCAGCAGGATCCCGATCACCAACAACAGCACCACGAACATCAGCGGGATCAATGTCGTGCCGTCCGTGATACTGCTCTCGGCGAAGGCGTTGCCGAGCATGCCGGTGCCGGTCATGCGGATGGTCAACCCGGGGGTTTCGGCCTCGATGCGCCGCGCCAACTTGCGGGCGGCAGCAACGGCTTGTGTGAGCGCGATCGGCGAATCATCGGGCAGCTGCAGGGTGACGCTGACCCCGGTGACGTCCGATTTTGTCCGCAGCAGGCGGTCCTTTATCGCCGGCTCTGAAAGAGCATCGCGGCGCCGGGACTGGATTTCGGCGGCCGTCAGCGACAGCGCCTTCTTGATCAGGTCGGCAACGATCAGATCATCGCCGACGGCGCGGCTGTACTGGTAGTTGGTGATCGAATCGACGCGCCTCGAGAAGGGTATTTTCCAAGAGGCCTTGGTCAGCTTCTCGATCGCGTCGAGGATTTTGGGCTCGAACACCTTGCCCGATCCCGGCACGACGACGAACAAAATGTTGTCATTCTTGGTGTAGATGCGCTGCATGGCCTCGAAGGCCTTGAGCTCGGGATTCTCTTTTGAGAAGAACACCCGGTAATTGTTGGCGAAAGTCAGCCGCTGGCCGCCGGTGGCCACACCCACAGTGACCGCAAGACAGGCCAGCATCACCAGCCAGCGCCAGCGCACCACCCATTCACCAAGGCTCTGCCCGAAGGACGGCTTCTTTACAGCCTTACTCATCCCCGATCTCCCATGGTTGCGGCTTGACTACCGGCCGGCCCACTTGAGCCTCGGCAGAGTACCGATTGAACTTTTCATACTGAACGACCTGAAAACCATTTCCCGTCGGCCTTACTCATCCTAAAGGAGATAGCCCAGGACATGACCGAACAAGGTCCGCCGACGCACGACGCGTTCGGGCATCTCCGATGGGTTGAGCGT
>JAPULJ010000415.1 GCA_027295145.1 Alphaproteobacteria bacterium
TCGCCCGATTACGCCTATTATTTGTTCGATATCGGCGTCGGCTACGGCGAAGATGTGGACCGCGTGATGGCGGTGCTGCGCGAGATCGACGAGGACGTCCGGGCCGACAAGGAATTCGGCCCCGCCATTCTCGAGCCGCTCGATATTTGGGGGCTCAACAGTTTCGATGAATCGGCCGTGACTATCCGCGCCCGGCTCAAGGTCAAGTCCAACCGCCGCTGGCCCACGGGCCGTGAATACAACCGCCGCATCAAGATCAAGTTCGATCAACTCGGCATCGAAATCCCCTATCCGCACATGACCCTCTATTTCGGCCAGGGCAAGGACGGCAATGCCCCGCCGGCCCGGGTTCGCCACGAGGCAGGTCTGCCCAAAGCGAAGAAGACCGCTAAATCGACGGCGAAACAGAAGGCCAAACCGGCGCGCCGGCGAAAAAGTAAAGAGACGCGCGCGCACTTCTCCGACGACGAGGAGTAGGGGCGGCGGATTTGAAGCTTTTTTCGAGCGTTTCTGCGACCTTATGCGCCGAGCACCCATGACAACCGACACCCAGTTGCTGCCTGAAGAGCCGATCGAAGAGCTCGGCACCCGGCTGGCCGAGGATGGCGAAGTCAGTGAGTTCCTCTATATCGGCGAGAGCGGGTTGTGGCGGCTGCAACTGCACGACGGCGGGTGGGACGAGCCGGCGCTGGTGGCACCGGAGGCCGGCTATGACGGATACGCCAACTACCCGCCGGTATGGAACGAGCACTATCTTGCCTTCCGCAACGAGGATGAGAGTCTGCGCATCGTTCCTTTAAACGGGCGCGCGCCTTTCGCCATAGACGACTGTAACGGAGGCTTCTGTTTCCTGCCCGACGGCGAGCTTCTGTTGGTGATGGACGACGACGATGCACGGATCCACGACCTGAGGGAACCGGGCCGGGCCGCCCGCCGTCTCGACGCCTTTCACAAGTTCAAATTTCCCTACTATGACGGTATCGATGATCCCGGCTGGCTGGCGTTTGTGCGCGATGGAACAGGGGAGCACCATCTCGCCGCCGGCTGTTACGGCTATTTCGCCTGCTGGCCGGTAAACCTCGATGCAGCCGGCATGCCCGAACCCGCCGGACCGCCGGTAACTCTCGTCAATCCGTTTGCTTATGACTGCGTCAGAATCCGAGCTTTTGGCCCAGGGGGCGCATTGTGGCTCGACAATGTGAGCGGCAGTGAGCTCTTGCGTTTCGAGGCCGAAACCGGAAAACACGCCAAGGTATCGGTCCACCAGGACAGAGAACGCGGGAATTGTTACGGCGTCCTTCCTTCGCCCAAGGGTGGCGCCGCCTGGGTCCGCACGAAAGAAAGTGCCGCGATCTGGCGGCCAACCGGCGGCTTGTTACCCTTACCAGACAAAGCGATTTCGGCTGTGGCCTATCGGGGGCAGGACCTTTGGTGCTTCCAGCAGGGCGGGGAAATGCTAATCCGACTGGATCTTGGCAGTCTTGACGCACCGTAGATATAGCCGGAGCCGAGATGCGCGTAACGTTCTGTTCAGTACTTCAGCGTACAGTTCCGCCCATTCCCGCAAAATCGACACGAGACGGCTGCGAAATGGGCGAAATGGGCAATATAGTCGAAATGAACGATACGAAACTGCGCATGGAAGTGGTTAACCTCTTCCAGTATATTCAGCGTTTGCGTGAAGAAATCGCGGCGATGGCCAAGCCCGACGAGAACGGGAGCGCCTTTGATTCCATGTCGGCGCATCTCGACGCCATCGTGACGGCGACCGAGGATGCAACCAATGCAATCCTGCAAGCCACCGAAACGATCGATGAAGCGGCATCAAGCCTGCGCGAAGAAAAGGATCCGGAGAAAGTCGGCGCTTTGTGCGACGATCTCGCTCAGCAGTCGATGGCAATCATGGAGGCGTGCAGTTTCCAGGACATCACCGGCCAGCGGATCACCAGAATCGTGCGTTCGATAAAGTTCGTCGAAGAGCGCGTCAACATGATGGTCGAGCTTTGGGGCCGCTCGGAAATCGAATCCATGGCCTCGTCGCTGGATCTGACCACCGAGGAAGAGGAACGCGACAAGCGGCTCAATCTGAACGGCCCGCAACTGGCAGACGAAGCTATCTCTCAGGACGAAATCGACGCGCTGTTCGATTAGAGCGGCGTCTCTTCGGCCGGGCCGGCTTCCGCCTCAAGTTCGGCCGCACTCTCAGCCTCAATAACCCGGCGCGCGATCTGGTAGCCGAACCCGGCGCGGGCGAGGACCGCGAGATCCTTCTGGCGTTGGCCCTCGCGATCGCCCTGCGCTTTATAGGGGCCGAGGCGCCGGCGACGGGCGAGGTTGAGTGCCGCTGCCAATTCCGGATCACCTGACTGGCGAGTGAGGCTGGTCAGCGCCGCCTCGATATCCTCCGCGCCAACGCCCTTTTGAGCCAGAGAGAAGCGGATCTTTCGCTTCGAAGCGCCGCGCCTGAATAGGCTGAGGGCCCGCCCCTCGGCATACGCAGCATCATCGATGAGGCCGGAAGCGGCAAAACGGGCAACGATCTCCGCGACCGCCGCCGCACCCTCCTCGATATCGGTTTCGTGAGCCCGCGCCGAGCGTTCAACCCGGCGCATCAGTACCCGCCGTAAATTTTC